>DATFPO010000080.1:0-7114 GCA_035264745.1 Solirubrobacteraceae bacterium
CACTCCAGTCGACCGGACCGAAAAGGGCGAAGTAGGCCACGGACGCAGCGCCGACGATCAGCGACAGCACTCCCTTGAGGGCGTTCAGGCGGTGCAGGTCGTCACGCAGCCCCAGGCCGAGCACGGCCAGCAGCAGGATCCCGAGGCCGGCGCCGAAATAGCCGCCGTACACCGAGGTGGCGAGCTGCCCGGCATGCAGACCGAGCGAGCGGTGGGCCGGCCGCCCTCGCGAGGTCGGCGCCAGGCGGCGCGAGATCGCGGGCTCCACCGCCAGCAGCGCGCACGAGAACAGGATCAGGAACGGGACGACGCGTTCGAACAGCTGGCCTGGAGTCGCGATCAGCAGCCAGGCTCCGACGATCGCGCCCACCACGCTGGTCGCGCCGAGCGCCGCGATGCGCCGGCCCTGGCCCCCGAGCTCGCGCCGGTACGCCAGCGAGCCGCCCACATACCCGGGCAGGACGGCCACCGCATTGGTCACGTTGGCGGCCACGCTGGGGTATCCGACCGCGAGCAGCGCCGGGAACGAGATCAGCGACCCGCCGCCGGCCACCGCGTTGACCGCGCCGGCCACGAAGCCCGCGGCGGCGAGCAGCGCCACCTCCGGCGCGCCGAGGTGCAGCGCGCTGGTGGCCGTCACCGCTGCGGTCGCCGTCGCCGGTGGCTAGCCCGCGCAGGCCGGCTGGTCGGCGCGGCCGGCGGCGACGGGGCCGTCGGGACGCCGGGGTTCGCGGCGGCTTTCGTCGAGATCACGCACCTGCGCCTCCCGGTTCGGCTCTTCCCGGTCCGAGCGAACGGAAAACCCGTCCGAGGTGGAGCGCCCGCCTGAGCGGTGGGTCAGGCGCTCGGAACCGATCCGGCGGCGCCCGAGCGTCCCGGACGGCTAGTCCTGGAGAAGTCGCCGGAGCCGCTCGGCCAAGCTGGCCGAGACGGCGGAGATCGGGAAGCCGCTCTCGTCGTACCGGAGCGGCTGGGCCGATCGGCGTGCCGCGCCATCGCCGGGTCGAAGGCCACGGCGTGCGGCTCGGCATGCCTCCTCCTGGTAATAGGTGTCGAAGGCCTGGCGCAGATCGGTTTGGGACATCGGCGGCAAACGAGGCGTGGGGCGGGGACGTCGCCGGTCACCTCGGCGCCGCGGCGGTCGCCCACAAGCGGTGGCCGCCGTTCTGGACGAACATCGGATCGGGAAGGGACGGCGGGTGCTCGGCGTCGTGGCAGGCGATGGGCCCAAACCGACTCGAGGAGGCATGATGAGAACCCGGTCGACCAGGATCGCCGCCCTCACCGCCGGGGTGCTCGCCGCGGCGTGGGCCGGTAGCGCAGCTCCGCTGGGCGCGGTGGCGCCGACCGTCCGGGCGGCGCACAACTCGACCTTGAACCGCACGATCGCGGTGTCGGTCACCGGACGCAGCCTCTATCACCGGGTCGGGGAGCGCACGGGGCACGTCCTCTGCGGGTCGGTCTGCTCACACGTGTGGCCTCCACTCACCGTCCCCTCGGCCTCGACTCCGCTGGTCCGGGGTGCCGGCGTCACCGGCACGCTCGGGAAGTTCCGCCGTCCCGATGGGCGCTGGCAGGTCAGCCTGCGCGGGCTTCCGCTCTACCGCTTCTCGGGCGACCGCGGGCCTGGCCAGGTGCACGGCCAGGGTGTGGGTCGGATCTGGTTCGCGGTGTCGGCCGCGACGGCGTCCTCGGGGCCGCCGCCCTCGTCGGTGCCCGGATACTGAGGCCCGGGTCGACGCCACTGCGGGCAGCGGCCGGCATGGACGGCGGGCGCTCCGTCGGCCGCCGGGGAGGGGCTCGAAAACCTTCCCCGGCGAGCCCGCTTAGCATGTCCTCTCCCGTAGGAATCCGGTCCGAAGGAGAGCGAAAATGAGCGCCATCGACGAGTTCTTGGAGAACAACGCGACCTTTGCCCAGAGCTTCGACAGGGGCGAACTCCCGCTGCCGCCCGCCAAGAAGGTCGCGGTCGTCGCCTGCATGGACGCGCGCCTGAACCCGTATCCGATCCTCGGCCTCTCGATCGGCGACGCGCACGTGATCCGCAACGCCGGTGGGGTCGTCACCGACGACGAGATCCGCTCGCTGGCGATCTCCCAGCACCTCCTCGGAACCGAGGAGATCATGCTGATCCATCACACGGAGTGCGGCATGCTGACCTTCAGCGACGAGGAGTTCGCGGACTTGCTCGAGAGGGATTCCGGCGAGCGCCCTCGGTGGGACGCGCACTCGTTCTCCGACCTCGAGGAGAACGTCCGCGACTCGATCCGCCGGATCAGGGAGAGCCCCTTCATCCCGCGCAAGGACACGGTGCGAGGGTTCGTCTACGACGTCAAGACGGGCCGGCTGACCGAGGTCACCTGAGCGCCGGCGTCGATCCGCGACCGACCCCGCGGGCGCCGTCGGCCGGGGGTGGGGATAATCCGGGGATGCGGGCGGCGGCCATCCAGCTCGAGCCGGTCATCGCCGACGTCGCCGCCAACCTCGATGCCTGCGAGCGCCTGGCCGATACGGCCGCCGAGGCCGGCGCCGACTGCATCGTCCTTCCGGAGTCTTCTCGACCGGCATCGCCTTTCGAGAGGAGCTCGCGGAAGCCGCCCTGGCGCCCGACGGCGCCGCCACCCAGCTCCTGTGCGAGCTGGCCGCCCGCCACAGCGCGATGGTCGGCGGCTCGTTCCTGTGCCGGGACCGCGACGGCCACGTTCGCAACGCGTTCTTCCTCGCCGGGCCCGACGGCCGTGTGCTGGGACGCCACGACAAGGACCTCCCCACGATGTGGGAGAACGCCTTCTATGTGGAGGGCGAAGACGACGGCCTCATCGACGCCGGCGACTCGACGCTCGGAGCTGCGGTGTGCTGGGAGTTTATGCGCTCGCAGACGGCCCGACGCCTGCGCGGACGGGTGGACCTGGTGGTCGGGGGCTCGGGCTGGTGGAGCGTTCCGGCGTGGCCGCCGCGGCCGGTGACCCGCCGGCTCGAGGCGGCCAACGCGCGCACCGCGGCCCTGGTGGCCGAGCGCTTCGCGCGGCTGGTCGGAGCCCCGGTCATCCACGCCGCGCAGGCCGGCGAGCTGCAGTGCCCGCTTCCCTGGACGCCCTTCACCTAGTGGAACTACCAGCGCGCCCACGGGCGTCGCTGGTACACGCGCCACGCGGCCGGTCGCCCGCCGCTCGAGCTCGAGCGCGCCGCGCGAGTGACCGGCGCCGTTTGAGCCGCCTCCCTCGGGGGCAAGCGAACGGCACAGCGCGGCGAAGGAGGCTCATGGCACGCAACCAGACGGCGTCTGACCAGCTCGTCGAGCGCCTGATCGAGTGGGGGATAGACACGGTCTTCGGGCTCTCGGGTGACGGCATCAACGGGGTGATGGAGTCGCTGCGAACCCACGCCGACGACATCCGCTACGTCCACGTGCGCCACGAGGAGACCGCGGCCCTGGCCGCGGTGGGCTACGCGAAGTTCACCGGCCGCCCCGCCGCCTGCCTGTCCACCGCAGCCCCCGGCGCGATCCACCTGATGAACGGGCTCTACGACGCCCTGATCGACCAGGCCCCGGTGGTGGCCATCAGCGGCATGACCTACCACGACGTGATCGGCACGCACTACCTCCAGGACATAAACCACGATCACGCGCTCCAGGACGCCTGCGTCTACAGCCAGCGGATCATGGGCGAGGCCCACGTGCTGCCGGTCGTGGACATGGCCGTGCGCTCGGCGATCGCCATGCGGGGGCCCGCGCACATCGCCATCCCGATCGACATCCAGTCGGGCGAGGCGGTCACTGGAGACCGCTCGATCAAGAACATCGAGGGCCACAGCGCGGTGACGTCGCTCGAGGGACGGCGGATACCGCCGCGGGAGCAGCTCGAGCGCGCCGCCGAGGCGCTGTCCGGGAAGACCCGGCCGGTGATCCTGGTCGGGTCGGGTGGGCGCGGCGCCTGCGACGAGCTGGAGCAGGCGGCAGAGAAGCTCGGCGCCCCCATCGTCAAGGCGATGCTGGGCAAGGACGCCGTCCCGGACGACAGCCCCTACTGCACCGGCGGCTACGCCCTGGTGGGCACGCGACCCTCACAGGAGGCGCTCAAGGGCTGCGACGCAATCCTCATCGTTGGCAGTTCGAGCCCGTACATCGAGTTCCTTCCCGAGCCCGGGTCGGCCGTGGGCGTGCAGATCGACGACCGCCCGGAGCGGCTGGGGCTGCGCTACCCGGTCGAGGTAGGGCTGGCCGGCGACGCCAAGCTGACGCTCCAGGAGCTCGTCCCGCTGCTCTCGCGCAACGAGGACCGGTCGTACCTGGAGCAGGCCCAGGCCGGCATGCGCGACTGGCGAGCGCTCCAGGAACAGCGGGCCGGCGACCCCGAGAAGCCGATCAAGCCCGATGCCATCCCCTTCCATCTGGGCCCGGCGCTGGCCGACGGGGCGATCCTGTGCGGCGATTCCGGAACGGTCACCACCTGGGCGGCGCGCACCGAGCTGCGGCGCGGGCAGATGTTCTCGTTCAGCGGGACCATGTGCTCGATGGCGGCGGCCCTCCCTTACGCCATCGGCGCCCAGGCCGCCCACCCCGGCCGCCAGGTCGTCGCGCTGACCGGAGACGGCTCACTGTCCATGATGATGGGCGATCTGGCCACGCTGGCCCAGCACGAGCTGCCCGTCAAGGTGGTCGTCGTCCGCAACGACGTCCTCGGGCTCATCAAGTGGGAGCAGATGGCGTTCCTGGGCAATCCGCAGTTCGGGGTCGAGCTGTCCGGAATCGACTTCGCCCGGGTGGGCGAGGCGTGCGGGCTCCGCGGCGTGCGCATCGAGGAGCCGGCGACGTGCGGCGAGCAGCTGCGTGAGGCGCTGGCCGCCGAGGGGCCGGTGCTCGTCGAGGTGGTGGTGGACCCGCACGACATGCCCCTGACCCCCACGATCAACCCCGAGCACGCCAAGGGATTCGCCTGGGGGCTGGCGCGGGGCGAGCCCAACCGCGAGCGCATCGGCCTGACCATGTCCCGGGTGCTGTCCCGCGAGATGAGCTACGCGAGCAGCCCGGCGGGCGTGCTCCGGCGAGCCAAGGACAAGGTGGCCGACCGGATCCCGGGCGACGGCAGTGGCGACGACGACTAGGGCTCCGCTCGGCCTTCGGGCCGCGCGGCGGCGGGTCAAGCCGGCACCGCCAGACGTCGACCTCGGGGGGCTCAGGGCGGACCTGCAACGCGACGTCGGCGGCGAGGTTCGCTTCGACGCGGGCAGCCGGGCCCTGTACGCCAACGACTTCTCGCTCTACCGCCACATCCCCATCGCGGTGGTGATCCCGCGCGACGCAGACGACGTGGAGGCCGCCGTGGCGGCCTGCCATCGCCGGCGGGCGCCGATCCTGCCGCGCGGCTGCGCCACCGGGCCGAGCGGCCAGACGGTCAACGTGGCAGTGGTCCTCGACTTCTCCAAGACGATGAACCGGATCGTCGAGCTGGACCCGGACGCGCGGCGCGCGCGCGTCCAGCCCGGCGTGATCTGCGACCAGCTGCGCGACGCCGCCGAGGAGCACGGGCTGACCTACGGCCCGGACCCGGCCACCCGCGAGTACTGCACGTTCGGCGGGATGCTGGGCAACAACTCCTGCGGCACGCACTCGCTCATGGCCGGCAAGACCTCGGACAACACCGAGGAGCTCGACGTCGTCCTGTACGACGGGACCCGCCTCCGGGTGGGGCGCACGAGCGACGAGGAGCTGGAGGCGATCATCCGCGGCGGCGGCCGCAGGGGCGAGCTCTACGCCGACCTGCGCGACCTGCGCGACCGCTACGCCGACCGCATCCGTGAGCGCTTCCCGGACATCCCGCGGCGCGTCTCGGGCTACAACCTCGACCAGCTGCTGCCGGAGAACGGCTTCCACGTGGCCCGTGCGCTGGTGGGAACCGAGGGGACGTGCGCCACCATCGTGGAATCCACCATGCGGCTGGTGCCGAGCCCGCCCCACCGGGTCACGCTCCTGCTGGCGTATCCCGACGTGGCCTCGGCCGGGGACCACGTGCCCGCCATCCTGGAGCACGAGCCCATCGGCCTCGAGGGTTTCGACGCCGTGCTGACGGACAACATGGAGGCCAAGGGCAGGCTGGCCCCCGAGCGGGAGGCCATCCCCGACGGCAGCGCGTGGCTGCTGGCCGAGTTCGGCGCCTGGTCGCAGGAGGAGGCCGAGGAGCGGGCCAGGCGCGCCGGCGAAGAGCTCGGAGACGGTCCGGCCCACCACGTCCGCGTGCTCGATCCGCCGGACAGCCAGGCGGCCTGGACCATCCGCTCGGCGGCGGTGGGCGACAGCCGAACGCCGGGCGGTTTCGAGTCCGAGGGCAACTGGGAGGACGCCGCGGTCCATCCCGACGTGCTGGGCGACTACCTGCGGGCGTTCGGGCGCCTGGTAGACGAGCACGGCTACCGCTGCATCTACTACGGCCACTTCAGCCAGGGCTGCGTCCACACCCGGCTCGACTTCGACCTCAAGACCGCCGCGGGGGTACGCCGCTTCCGCGCCTTCATGGAGGAGGCCACCGACCTGGTCGTGGCTCACGGCGGGTCGATCGCGGGCGAGTACGGCGAGGGGCAGGGCCGGGCCGAGCTGCTCCCCCGGATGTTCGGGTCCGAGCTCGTCCAGGCCTTCCGCGAGTTCAAGGCGATCTGGGATCCGGACCGCAAGATGAACCCGGGCAAGGCGGTGGACGCCTACCGCCTGGATGAGGACCTGCGGCTGGGCC
Source organism: Solirubrobacteraceae bacterium (assembly GCA_035264745.1). Taxonomy (GTDB): domain Bacteria; phylum Actinomycetota; class Thermoleophilia; order Solirubrobacterales; family Solirubrobacteraceae; genus DATAEY01. The sequence continues at coordinate 6,729 of DATFPO010000080.1, forward strand.
CCGACCACCGTCCGCCCCAGCTCAAGACCCATTTCGCGTTTCCCCGCGATCGGGGCAGCTTCGCCGCCGCCACCGAGCGGTGCTTCGGGATGGCCAAGTGCCGCAACCTCGGGGACGGCACCGTCATGTGCCCGAGCTTCCAGGTCACCCGCGAGGAGCGGCACACCACCCGCGGGCGGGCGCGGCTCCTGTTCGAGATGCTCAAGGGCGAGGTCGTCACGGATGGCTGGCGTGACCAGGCGGTCAAGGAATCGCTCGACCTCTGCCTCGCCTGCAAGGGCTGCAAGGGCGATTGCCCGGTGAACGTCGACGTCGCCACCTACAAGGCGGAGTTCCTCTCGCACTACTACCAGGGCAGGCTGCGACCGCGGAGCGCCTACGCGCTC
>DATFPO010000081.1:0-6115 GCA_035264745.1 Solirubrobacteraceae bacterium
GGAATGGGCGCGCGACTATCCGATCATCTCAATCGAAGATGGCGTCGCCGAAGAAGACTGGACCGGCTGGAAGCTATTGACCGGCGAGCTTGGCGACAAGGTGCAGCTGGTCGGCGATGATGTGTTCGTCACGAACGTGGAACGGCTCGCGCGCGGCATCGCCGCCGGCGTCGCCAACTCCATCCTCGTGAAGGTCAACCAGATCGGGACGCTGACCGAGACGCTCGACGCCATCGACCTCGGCCTGCGCTCCGGCTATGCGCCCGTCATGTCGCACCGCTCGGGTGAGACCGAGGACGTGACCATCGCCGACCTGGCGGTGGCCACCGGGTGCGGCCAGATCAAGACGGGCGCCCCGTCCCGCTCGGACCGGGTGGCCAAGTACAACCAGCTCGTGCGCATCGAGGAGGCCCTCGACGGCGACGCCGGCTTCCCCGGCCGGTCGCTGTTCGGCGCCTGAGCCGGGGCGGCAGGAGGCAGGCGCCCGGCGGCGAAGGCCGCCCCATGGCCTCGGCGCGCGCCCCCGCCGCCGCGCGATCCCGCGCTCGCCCCGCGCCGCGCCGGCGGGCGCGGCCCGCGCGCTCCACGCCCGGGGTTCGCTGGGACCGCCTCGGCCGGATCACGCTGCTGCTGGTGCTCGCCGGAATCCTGCTGCTCTACGTCGGGCCCGCGGTGTCCTACGTCCAGACCTGGCGGGAGTCAAAGGCCAGGCAGGCGGACCTGCGAGCCCTCCAACGGGAGAACGCCCGGCTGCTGGCCCGCCGACGCGCCCTGGAGAACCCGCGATCCCTGGAGCTGCAGGCCCGCGCCATGGGACTGGTCCGCCACGGCGAGCGCGCCTTCGTGATCGAGGGGCTCCGGGCGCGCGGCTGAGCGGCCCGGCGGCGATCACCGCGATCGCTAGCCTGGCGCGCGAGCGTGAGCGTCGACAACGCGATCTTCCAGTGGGACGACGGCCAGCGGCGGCTGCGCGAGGCGCCCGCCCAGGACCGCGCCGTGCTCGAGCGGGTCACCGAGCACATCGTCGCCGAGCTGCGGCGCCGCCTGGGCGGGGCGTTCACCACCGCCGAGCTGGCCGACCTGTACCAGCGCGGCACCGACTGGTGCCTGGAGGTGGCCGTCTCGACCGCCCCCGACCGCCCGCGCGCCTGGGACCTGCCCATCGTGGCGGACGCCGCCTTCGCCCGCTACGTCCGCGAGGCGGTCGACTTCGCCGGCGGACGCCGCCTGGACGCCTAGACGACTAGGCCGGGCCGTCGCCGTCGCCGTCGCCGTCGCCGTCGCCGGCGCGGCGGATCACGATCTGATCCTCCTCCACCGTCACCTCGATCGGGCGGTGGCCCGCCCAATGCTCGGCGTAGATCGGATCGTCCTGGACGGCGGGATCCAGCCACAGGCCGTAGCCCTCCTCGCCGTGGTCGAACGTGCCCTCCAGCGCCACCGGGCCGGTGCGCCGGCGCCCCCGGCCGCCTCTCCGACCGCGCCGCCGCGCCGGCCGGGCCGGGGCGCCAGCCTCCCCGTCGCCCTCGGCGGGCTCGGTCCCGACGGCCTCGGGCTCGGTCTCCTCCTCGGCCTCCGCGGCGTCGAGCTCGGCCGCGATCAGCGCGTCGTCCTCGGCCCGCAGGTCGATCTCGTCACCGAACGCCTCCGCCCCCTCGCCCTCGTCGGGCGCCAGCTCGTTGTCGCGCTTGAACGCCTGTATCTCCTGCACCGTCACGTCGAGCTGATGGGCGATCCAGGCGTCGGTTCGGCCCTGGCGCACCCAGGCGCGGATCTGGTTGAGATGGGGTCGCAGCGACCGTCGGGCCATGAGCGCGCGGAGCCTAGCGAAACGCCCTGCAGACGGCCCGTGGCGGGCCCGCGGGCCCGGCCGAAGCGGCGCCTTCGGCGTGTTTGCATCGCACCCGACTACCTGCTGTAGTGGCTGGCAATCGAGTCCGCATGCGATGCGGCGGGAAGGCGTGGTGGTCATGCTGGTTCTCACCCGCAAGTCCAACCAGAGCATCATGATCGGCGACGACATCGAGGTCTCGGTCCTGTCGGTCACGGGAGAGAAGGTCCGGATCGGGATCCAGGCGCCGAGGGACATCCCGGTCTTCCGCAAGGAGGTGTACATCGAGATCCAGCAGGAGCGGGCGCAGGGCGGCTCTCGCGAGCAGGTCGACGAGGCGCTGCGGCGACTGGGCGATTAGCCCACCCGCCGAGCTCAGCCGATCACGTAGTACAGCGCCTCGAACATCGCGATCGTGACCAGCACGGCGGTCGCGATCAGCGACAGCATGAGGAGGAAGAAGCGCAGCGAGCTGCGCTGCTCGCGGCGCGCGACGCGGCGCTCGCGGGAGCGGTGGGCGGCGGTGCGGCGCAGGTGCTCGCGGCGGGTCCGGTCGAGCATGACCTCCTCCGCGAACGCCCGCTCCAGCTGGGAGATGCTCTGGCGCATCCTCATGGCGGCTGGAACCTATACCACCGGTCGCCGTCGACATAACTTCGGCTCAACGGCATATCCGCCACAGGCCCTGGCGGCCCAGGCGGGCGCGGCGCTCCAGGCGCCGCAGCTCGCCGGCGTGGGCGAGGTTGGGCGGGATGGTGAGGATGGCCGCGAACCCCTCCCGCACCAGGGCGCCGTTGACGAACAGCCCATCGCCCCGGCGGTAGACGTAGGCCAGCAGCCGACCGTAGCGGTCGCGTGGCTCGGCATCCGTGCGCAGCAACACCGCCCGCCCCGCCACCAGTCGACGGTTGCGCTCGGTGGCCGCCGGGCCGAAGCACTGCACCGGGGTGCCGGGACGGTGCGTCTCGGGCGTGTCGACCCCGATGTAGCGGACGGTGTCGGGGCGCCCGGCGATGGACACCCGGACGGTGTCGCCGTCGACCACCCGCGTCACGGTGGCGGCCACGTCGGCGCGGCGCCCGGGCTCGCCACTCCGGGGGCCGGCGCGCCCGTGCAGACCCGCCGCCGCGATCGCCGAGAACAGGATCAGCCAGGGTGCCGCACGGCGCCAGCTCACGCCGCGACGTTAGCCCGCGCCCGGACCGACGTCAGCCGACCGGCGCCCTGCTTCCTTCGGCCTGGCTGTAGACCTTGACGAAGCGCAGGTAGTTGTCCGCGATGCGGTCGGCCGCTGCCTCCCGCTCGCGATCGCCGGACAGGAAGCCCTTTAGCGGGTCGCCCCAGATCGAGCGGCCGATGGCGAAGCCGACGAAGCCGTCCACGGGCGCCGCCTGGGTCAGCCAGTGGTCCACCTTGTCGTCGTCGGCGCCCCGACCCAGCAGCACGCATACCACGCCATCGCGCCCGCCGACCCGCGTCTGCTCGGCCAGCATCTCGGCGTCCGAGCGCTCGTCCACGCCCTCGATCTTCCAGATGTCGGGCTCCACCCCGGCGCCCTGCAGCTCCTCGATGGCGCCGCGCATGAGCTGGGGCCGCAGGTCGGCGTCGTAGCGGTCGGAGTCGCCGTCCACCGAGGCGAGCTGCTCCTCGGTGGCCGGGACCAGAAGCTCGAACAGGAACTTGCGGTCGTGCTCGTGCAGCCAGTCCGACAGGCGGTGCAGCCGCTCGGACTGACGGCGGTTCATCTCCGCGTCGGCCTGCGGGTTGTAGCGGACCAGGACCTTGGAGAAGTCCGGGTCGAAGTGCTCGATGTGATCGCCGAACTCGTCGCCGTACTGGAAGTCGAACTCGTCCTGGCCGCTCTTCTCGACCGGCATGGCCAGCCGGATCCCGCGCTCGCGCGCCTGCTCGGGGATGTTCCCTCCGAACTGCTCGTCGACCAGCCCACCGGTGATCTGCGGGTCCGCCCCCTTGTCCAGGGCGCGGGCCAGGCCCTCGAAGATCAGGTGCTTGCCGTCGGCGATGCGCTCGGTCTCCTCGGGGCTGGGGTCGCCCTGGATGCCGAACCACTTCTTCTGGAACGACCCGCGGTGGTCGAACGCCAGGATGTACAGCTTGCCGTCGTAGCCAAGGCCCATTCCACGCCCCCGTCAGAACTCGTTTGCCACGCCGGCCGCCAGTCTAGTCGCGGCCGCCGCCCCGGGGCCGCCGGACCCGGCGGATACCCTTGCCGCGCGATGGACCACCGGTTCAGCGGTCCGCCGTTCACCCTCGGCATCGAGGAGGAGCTGATGATCCTCGACGCCGACACGCTCGAGCTGTCCAACTCCATCGAGGTCATGCTCGAGGCGGTCCAGGGCGACGGGCTCGAGGGCGACGTCAAGCCCGAGCTGATGGAGTCGGTGCTGGAGGTCGCCACCACGCCGTGCCGCGACACGGCCGAGGCCGGGGCCCAGCTGCGCCGGCTGCGCAGCGAGGTTCGCGAGAGCGCGGGCAGCCGCGGGCTGACCATCGGCTCGGCCGGCACCCATCCCTTCGCCATGTGGGAGGACCAGCGGATCGTGGCCCGCCCCCGCTACCGCGACCTGGTCAGCGCCCTGCGGTTCGTGGCCCGCCAGGAGATCATCTTCGGCGTCCACGTCCACGTCGGGATCGACGACCCCGACAAGGCGATCCACGTCGCCAACGGGATGCGCGTCCACGTCCCGCTCCTGCTGGCGCTGTCCGCCAACTCGCCGTTCTGGCGCGCGGACGTCACCGGCCTGTCCTCGACCCGAACCCCGATCTTCCGGGCCTTCCCCCGGGTCGGGATCCCGCCCACGTACCGCGACTGGGAGGACTACCAGCGGCGGATCGCCTTCATGGTCGATTGCAACGTCATCCAGGACTACACCTACCTGTGGTACGACGTCCGCCCGCATCCCAACTTCGGGACGGTGGAGGTCCGGGTCATGGACGCCCAGACCAGGGTCGAGCACACCCTGGCCCTGGCCGCGCTGGTGCAGGCGCTGGTCAAGGAGCTGGCCGAGCACTTCGAGGCGGGAAAGCGGCTGTCGCGCTACCCGCACGAGATGATCGACGAGAACAAGTGGCTGGCCGCCCGCCACGGCCTGGACGGCGAGCTGGTCGACCTGCCGTCGCGCAATCGGGTCACTAGTCGCCAGCTAGCCCGCCGCCTGGTGGACCGCATGCGCGAGCACGCCCAGGATCTCGGGACCGCGGCGGAGCTGGACGGCATCGAGGACCTGCTGGCCCACGGCAACGGCGCCAGCCGCCAGATCGTGGTCTACGAGGCCAACCACGACCTGCGCGAGGTCGTGTCCGAAATCGTGGCCGCCACCGGGGAGTAGCAGCCGGCCGGAGGTGCAGCGCATCTACGGGTAGCCGATTCGCAGCAGGTCGCCCATCGACGTGAAGCAGGCCGACGAGGGTGCCGTGGCCGTTGTCGTCCTGTGCCGGTGACCCAAGGACTGCTGCAGTTGGTTCCGTTTTCGGCATTGAGATCGGAGTGCCCGAGATCGATGCCGGTGTCGATCCGCGCCACGGCGACGTCGCTGGTCTCGTGCGTCGACGTGCTCGACGCGGCCTGAATGCGCCGGATCCCGATTGGCGGCTCCGGCTCCCCGGGGCGAGCGCTACCGGCATTCGCGGCCAGCCGCTGCATGGGGAACCGATTCGCCAGCCGGCTCCGCCTAGAATCGGTCCGATGTCTAGCGGCGCGGACCTGTTCGTCGTCTGCAAGAGCTGCGGGTCGGAGGTGAGCGCGTTCGTCACCGAGTGCCCGTACTGCGGTACGCGCCTGCGCAAGCGGGCGCCGAAGCTGGATCGCGCCGGCGCTCCGCCGCGCCGTCCGCGCCGGCTGCCGCGTCCTCGGCGCGACCGGCCCAGGCTCGGACGCCTGCGCCCGGGCGAGATCCCGGGCATCCGCTACGACGCCCGTCCCGTCGCCACCGTCGCGCTCGTGGTCGCCGGCATCGCTCTGGCGGTCGCCTGGCAGGCAGGGGCGGTGGCGCTGCGCGACGTGGCCCTGTTCGGGCCCCTCGAGGGCGAGTGGTGGCGTGCGCTGACCGCCCCCTTCACCTACAGCAACAGCGGATACCTGCTGTGCGCGTCGGTGGGGATCGGGCTGTTCGGGTGGCTGCTCGAGCGCCGGCACGGCGCCTGGGCGCCCGTGCTGCTGTTCTTCGCGGGCGGGAGCGGCGGCATGCTGGTCGCCGACGCGGTGCAGGCCATCCCGGTGGCGCTGGGCGGCAACGGGGCGGCGCTGGCGATGCTGAGCGCCTG
>DATFPO010000082.1:0-15488 GCA_035264745.1 Solirubrobacteraceae bacterium
ATCAGCTGCGGCGAGATCGAGTTCGCGGGCGGATTGTCCAGCCAGGAGATCGCGGTCCCGTCCAGGGTCTGGAGCTTGACGACGTCGCCCTGCTCGAAGCCCGCATCCGGCTGGGCGTAGGGGAAGAACCCCTGGCCCGTCTTCTGGCCGAGCCGGCCCTGCGCGACCAGGCGTCGCAGGATCAGCGGCGGCTCGAACGCATCGCCCCATTCCGAGCGCGTCCGCTCCAGCGAGGAGAGCACCTCGTCCAGCCCGGTGGCGTCGGCCCTGGCGAACGGCGGCGGGATGATGCCGAACCCGGTCATCATCGCCAGGTCGATGTCCCGGATGGTGGCGACGCCCTCCTCGAGCACCAGGCAGGACTCGACGAACGCCTTGAGCGAGAAGCGCTCGACCAGCCGCTCGGTGGAGATGTCAGCTGCCGTGCTCATAGAACCCCTTTCCGGTCTTGGCGCCCAGGTCGCCAGCGTCGACGCGCTCCTTCATGCCGCCATGGACGTAGAACCGATCGCCGTATGACTCCCTGAGGTGCTCGGCGACGTGCAGGACGGTGTCGAGTCCGAGCATGTCGGCGAGGAAGAACGGGCCCATCGGCAGGGCCTTGGACTCCGACAGCTTCTTGTCCAGCGCCTCGACCGAGATGTCCTCCTCCTCCTGGACTCGCCACACCTCGGCGATGGCGGCATTGGCGATCCGGTTCCCGACGAAGCCCGGGCACTCGGCGCAGCGGATCGGCATCTTGCGGATAGCCTGGGCGAAATTGACCGCCGCCTGGGCGGTTTCGGCGGAGGTGTCGGCGCCCTCGATCACCTCGATCAGGCGCATCATCGAGGCCGGGTAGAAGAAGTGGAACCCCAGGACCCGATCGGGCCGGGTCGTCGCCTCGGCGATCTCGGAGATCGACAGGGACGAGGTGTTGGACGCCAGGACGGCATGGCCCGGCGTCACGGCGTCGAGCTCGCCGAACACCGAGCGCTTGATCTCCATCCTCTCCGGCACCGCCTCGACCACGAAATCGACGTCGCCGAAGTCGTCGTAGTCGGTGGTCCCGTGGATGCGGCCCAGGACCTCCTCGACGCCCGAGTCCGCCTGCTCCTGCGTGAGCTTCTCCTTCTTCACCAGCCGGCCGAGCTGGCCCTGGGTGACCTCGCGGGCCTTGTCGAGGCCCTGGTCGACGAACTTCCGGTCGACGTCCTTGAGCACGACCGGAACCTCACCGCTGGCGATGACCTGAGCGATCTCGCCTCCCATCGTGCCCGCGCCGACGACCGCGGCTTTGAAGACGAACATGCTGGTTGAGGGTCCCTTTCGCGAGAGGAAGGGCCGGCGCGGCCGCCGGCCCCAGAGCGCGGAAGGCTACCGCCTCCCCCCGCAGGGGGAGGGGTTCCGAGTGGCCCCACGGTTCAGCGCAGGAGCTCGAGCTCCGCGGTGAGCTCGCGCGAGAAGCGCGCCAGCGTGCGCCGCAGAGAGTCTCTCAACGCCCGGCGGATGAACAGCAGGTCGACCAGCGCCCGCACGGGTCCGGTCTGCTTGAGCTCGTAGTCGAGCTCCAGCCCCACTGCGGTGCCGTCCTGCAGCCGCTCGAAGCGGACGCGTTGGGTGCCCCGCAGGCTGGCGTCCTCGACCTGAAGGGCCTGTCCCGTGCCGGGCCGCTGCTCGATGACCCGCTCGACCACCCTGCCCCTACCGGCCGGAGTGGAGTCCCACACCACCCGCGAGCCCGCGGCCGGCCAGGCGCCCTCCAACTTGACCAGATGGCTGAACCCGTCGATGAACGAGGGCCAGCGCTCGGTGTCGTACCACAGCCGCTCGGCCGCCCCCAGCGGGCCGGCTACGTCGTGGATGGCGGCGACCCGAGCCATCGCCAGCGGGACGCGGACGTCCGCGCCGCGCGGACGATCAGGCCGCGACGGCCGGGGCCGGCTCCTCGACGCGGCGCGGCAGCAGCGTCTCCCGGGCGATGACCAGCCGCTGGATCTGGGACGTGCCCTCGTAGAGCTGCATGATCTTGGCGTCGCGCATCAGCTTCTCGACCGGGTACTCCTTGATGAACCCGTAGCCGCCGTAGACCTGAACGGCGTCGGTGGCGACCTTCATCGCGGCGTCAGCGGCGAAGCGCTTGGCGTGCGAGGACTCCAGCGTGTTGCGCCGGCCCTGGTCGAGCAGCACCGCCGACTTCCACACCAGCAGCCGCGCCGCCTCGACGTCGGTCGCCATGTCGGCGATCATGAACTGGATCGCCTGGTGCATGGCGATCGGGACGCCGAACTGGACGCGCTCCTTGGAGTAATCGGTGGCGAACTCGAAGGCGGCCCGGGCGATGCCCACCGCCATCGCCGCCACGCCCGGACGCGTGCGGTCCAGGGTCATCATGGCCAGCTTGAAGCCCTTGTTCTCCTCGCCGAGCAGGTGGTCCGCCGGGACCTCGCAGTCGTTGAAGGTGATCGTGGCGGTGTTGGAGGCCCGCTGGCCCATCTTGTCCTCCTTCTTGTCCACCACCACCCCGGCCTCGCGGGGGACGACGAAGGCGGAGATCCCGCGGTGACCGGCGTCCTTGTCGGTCTTGGCGTACACGGTGTAGAAGTCGGCGTAGCCGCCATTGGTGATGAAGCACTTCGACCCGTTGATGACGTACTTGTCGCCCTGCTTGACCGCGGTGGTGCGCATGCCCGAGACGTCGGAGCCGGCGTCGGGCTCGGTCAGGCAGAACGACGCCAGCTTGTACTCCTCGGTCAGCGACGATAGGTAGCGGCGCTTGAGGTCCTCGGACCCGCCGATGACGATCGGCGCGGTGGCCAGGCCGTTGCAGGCGATCGAGGTGCCGATGCCGGAGCAGCCCCAGCCGAGCTCCTCCTCGATCAGCGCGCCGCCCAGGAAGTCGATCCCCGGCCCTCCGTACTCCTCGGTGATGTGGGTGTTGAGGATCCCCAGCTCCCAGGCCTTGCGCAGGATGTCCTCCGGCCAGGTGCCGTCTCGGTCGTACTCCCAAGCGACGGGGCGCATCTCGTTGGCGGCGAAGTCATGGGCCATCTCGCGCAGGGCGCGGTGCTCGTCGGTGAGGGTGAAATCGACCACTGGGCTCTCCTTGGATCCGCGCGGACGGGCGACAGGGAACGGTCCGGCGAGTTAGATTGACTGGTCAGTCAACCAACTAGGCTACCGCAGCCCGGGCGCCCCCTCAACCGCCGCGCTAAGCGCCTCAACCGCCGCGCTCAGCGCAGCAGGCCGACCGCCAGGGCAATGCCGGCGGCCAGCGCGACCGCGGTCACCAGGGCCAGCGCCCACTGCTCCATGAACAGCGGCGGCCGCCCCGGGGCGAACGTCCGACGCATCAGCCGGCGCCACATGGGTCACAATCTAGGCCAGTGCCGCAGCACTGCACAGACCCGCGCCCTCGCCACCCCCGGCCTCGCCGGCGCTGACCGTGCAGGACGCCTTCGGGACAGTGATCATCGCCGTGGTGGTCCTCGGCGCCCTGGTGGCCGTGGTCACCTTCGTGAGCACCGGACGGCTGTACGACCAGATCGGCCGGGGTGGGTTGTCGATCGACGAGGAGCGCGGCCGGGGGCATCCGGCGGCCGGGCGCGGGGGCGGAGGTCACAGCGGCCGGGAGCGCGACGACGAGATCCGCCAGATGCTCCAGGCCCGCAACGAGCGCCGCCTGCGCCGTGGGGAGCCCCCGCTCGACGTCGAAGCCGAGCTGGCCCGGCTCACGGCCCCGGCGATCGATCCCGAGCTGCGGGTGGAGATCCGCCAGCTGGTGATCGCCCGAAACGAGCGGCGGATGCGCGCCGGTCAGGAGCCGCTCGACGTCGACGCCGAGGTCGAGCGCCAGGTGCGCGAGCTGGGCTGACGAGCGCGGTTACGGCGGACCCGCTCCGTGGGTAGGCTGCCGCCATGGCCGACCCCCGCAGCTTCGAAGTCGACGAGGCCCTCAACCGTCCGGGCACGTACTTCAACCCCCAGACCGAGGTGCTGATGGTGGTCGACGACTCCCCCGAGCTCGACGCGGAGATCTTCAACATGGAGGAGTTCGAGGGAGCCGATTGGGTGCTGATCTCGGATGACCTGCCGATCGACGAGCACCAGCGCGACGAGCTGCTGGAGGGGTTCCAGGTGCGCTACCACCCCGGCGCCGCGGCGTCCATCACCGACGATGACGACGACGAGGTGGACGAGCTCGAGGAGGACGACCAGGAGATCGGCCGCGAGTAGCGGTCGCGGCGGGTCTCGGGGTCAGGCCGCCCAGAACGCGGCGACGAGCACCAGATAGACGGCCAGCAGCTGCACGCCCTCGAACCAGGTGGACTCGCCCTCGTTGGTGACGTGGGTGGCGATGACCACGGCCAGGAAGATGGCGGCCAGCTCGAAGCCGTTGAGCACGAAGGCCATCGGGAAGGGGCCGAGCACGAACGAGGCCAGCACCAGGACCGGGGCCACGAACAGCGCCACCTGGGCGCTCGAGCCGATGGCGATGTTGATGGCGAGGTCCATCCGGTCCTTTCCCGCGACCAGGACCGCGACCCAGTGCTCCGCGGCGTTCCCCACGATCGCCACGATGACGGCGCCGATGAAGAACTCGCTCAGCCCCACCGACTTGGCCGCATCGCTGATCGACCCCACCAGGATCTCGGACATGACGCCCACCACCAGTCCGGCGAGCGCCAGCAGCATCGCCGAGCGCCGGACGCTCCAGCCACCGCCGCGGCGGTCGGTGTCCTCGGGCGGGTTGAACAGGTCTCGGTGGGTTCGAAGCGAGAACAGCAGTCCGAACCCGTAGCTGACGATCAGGATCGCCGCCACGACCAGGGATAGCGCGTCCACCGCGCTGACGAAGTCGGTGCGCTCGGAACCCGGGTGCGGCAGCGCGCCGCCCTCCACCAGCTGGAAGACCGCCGGCATCGTGAGGGCGGCGGCGGCGAGCAGCAGCATCGCCGACTGGGCGTTGGCGGCGCTCCGGTTGAAGTGCTGGCGCCCCCGGCTGCGGCCCTCCCGGAGGCCGCCCCACACCATGGCGGCGCCGAGCACCAGCAGCACGTTGCCCAGGATCGATCCCACCAGGGTGGCCTTGACCACCTCGTGCAGGCCGCGCGCGAGGGCAAACAGGGCGATGATGAGCTCCGGCGCGTTGCCGAACGTCACGTTCAGCAGGCCGCCGATCCCCGGTCCGGAGCGGTCCGCCAGCTCCTCGGTGGCACGACCCATCAGCGCCGCCGGGGGAATCACGCCCAGCGCCGAGGCGCCGAACACCGCGACCGCCGGCCCGTGCACGACCTCGAGCACGACCGCCACCACGATGAACGGCGTAAGCAGATAGGGCCAGCCCTCCCCCAGCAGGTAGGCGCGCAGGCCGGAGCGCTGTGGGCCCCCGCTCATGGCGACCAACAATACGGGCGCCCGGCCGACGACGCCCTTCTAGACTTCCGCCGGTGCAGACCCGCCGCTTCGGCGACACCGATCTCCGCACCTCCGCCATCGCCTTCGGCACCTGGGCGCTCGGCTCGGACTGGTGGGGGGCGCACGAGGACCCCGACCGGCTGATCGCCCGGGCGCTCGAGCTGGGGATCACCTGCTTCGACACGGGGGACACCTACAGCCAGGGCGCCAACGAGGACATCGTGGGAACGGCGCTTGAGCGCGCCGGCGCCCGACGCGACTCGATCCAGATCGCCACCAAGTTCGGATACGTCCTGGACTCGGAGCGCCAGGGGCATGCCGAGGGCGAGCGCCCGCACGACTGGTCGCCGGCGCGGACCCGGCAGGCGCTGGAGGCGAGCCTGCGCCGTCTCAGGACCGACTACGTCGACCTCTACCAGCTCCACAACCCCCGTATGGACGTGCTCGAGCGCGACGATCTGTGGGAGACCCTCGAGGAGCTGCGCCGAGAGGGCAAGATCCGCCACTACGGTGTCGCGCTCGGGCCCAAGATCGGATGGAGGGACGAGGGGCTGCGCGCCGTCGACGAGCGGCCGATCGCCTCGCTTCAGACGGTCTTCAACCTGCTCGAGCAGGAGCCCGGCGCCGAATTCCTGGAGGCGGCCTCGCGGCGCGGGGTGGGCGTGATCGCGCGCGTCCCGACCTCGAGCGGGCTGCTGGAGGGCCACCTGACCCCGGAGTCGAGCTTCACCGGTAACGACCATCGCCGCCACCGCCCGCGGGAGTGGCTGCTAGACGGGCTGCGAAAGGTCGATCAGCTCGAATTCCTGAGGCGCGACGGCCAGCGCACACTCGCCCAGGCGGCGATGAAGTGGATCCTGGCCCAGCCCGCGATCGCCTGCGTGGTGCACACCGTCAACACGGTCGACCAGCTCGAGGAGTGGGCGGCCGCGGGCGGCGAGGAGGTCCCCGACCTGGACCGATCGGAGCTCGACCGCGTCCAGGAGCTGTATCGCTCGGGCTTCGGCCTGGCCGCGTCGGCCGCCACGGGCTGAGCCGCCCGCGGGCGGGTTCAGCGCCGGATCAGGGCCGCGCAGCTCTGGGCCTTGGCCAGGTCACCGCCGGCCTGCTGCACGCAGCGGACGTAGGCCTCCTGGGCGGCCGGGCTCGGCGCCGTTCCGCCGCTGGCGCCGGCGCCCGGTGCGCCCGCCGCGCCCGGTGCGCCCGCCCCGCCCGGCGCACCTCCAGCGCCCGCACCGCCGGCTCCCGCGCCGCCCCCGACCAGCGACCGCAGGGCCGGTCCCAGCTGGCTGAACGGCTTGGCGTTGGCGGGAGCGCTCACCTGCTGCGGCTGGTTTAGCTCGGTGATCTGGTAGTCGAACCCCAGGTCGCCGCCGGTCACGCCGCGCGCGGTGGAGCGCTCGGAGGGGGGCACCTGGAAGTTCAGCTTCACCAGCAGGCGGCGCAGGATCTTGTCGTCCTTGCCCGTCCAGAAGTCGAACGAGGCGTTCTTGACCGCGTCGGTGATCCGCTTCTGCTGCTCGGGCGTGATCGACGACGGCAGCTGCTGGGCCTGCGGAAGCCCCTTTGCGTGCACCTTGGCCAGCGCGGTGTTGACGTCCGCGAGCATCTTGGGGACGTCGATGGTGGCCGAGACGTGGTCGCTGTCCACGCCCCCCACCTCGTCGCTGCCCTCGGTCTTGGCGTCCTTGAGCCAGGTGCGCGGGTTGATGCCCAGGGCCGCCGGCGTGGTCTGCTGGCTTCCGGTCTTGGCCTGCTGCGTGCGGGCCTGCGCCTGGACGTAGGCCTGCTTGAGCATGGCGAAGGTGCTGCTGCTCAGCTGGTACGCGGCGCCCTGCACCCTCACGTAGCCCGCCTGGCCGGTCGAGACCGCGGCGGCGCTCAGCGACCTGCCGTTGGCGCTCACCGACAGCCCCAGGTCGAACTTGGGCGGGTTGCCCTTGCCCTGGCTCTGGATCGGGCCGGTCACCCTCAGGACGAACGGCTGCGAGAACTGCGGTGACCCGTGCGGCGTCACCCGCACCGAGACGTCCACCTTTCCGCTGCGAACGTTCTTGCCGCCGCTGAAGGTCTCGTTGATCAGCTTCTGCGGATCTTCGGACCCGCAAGCGGAGAGCGCGGCCATGGGGAGAGCCAGGGAAAGCACGATGAACGCGCGTGAGGCGCTGCGGGCAAGCGACAAGTGATCCTTCCTTGGTTGCAAGGGGAATTGCGGCTGGGACCGCGCCGAGGCGGCGAGCGTACCATCCGCCGGTGCGCCGGATGCGCCTGGTCTGCGCGGCCGTGCTGCTCCTGGTCCCAGCGTCGACCGCCTCCGCGGCGCCGGTGCTGGTCCTCGACCACGGCCGCGTCCGCAGCGAGAACGATCCGTTCATCCCGCGCACGGCGACCCCGCCGGCGGCGGGGGCGGCCGTAGGTCCCGTGCCGGCCACCACGACCGCGCGAACGGCGGCGGCGCCGGGGGCGGTCAGGGCCACGCTCGACCGCCTTTTGGCCGCCGGCCAGATCAGCCGGGCCACCCATGACGCCAAGCTCGCCATCTGGGAGAGCGCCCTGGCGGCCAGGGCCCGGCTGCCGGGCGCGCTGCGAGCCGGGGAGACCAACGCCATCGGGACCGTGGGCTGGCTGGCCCAGCGACGGCGGCTGACCGCCTCGCGTTTGAACCTCGTGTTCATGCAGCTGGAGCGCAACACCGCCTGGTGGACGCGGGCCAGGCGCGTGCCCCCAGCGCGCGCGCGGGTGCGGATCGGGCCCGGCGGCATCCTGCTCGAGTACGTGCCCGGCCAGGCCCTGCAGTTCCATCCCCTGGCCAACTGGGGCCGGGTGGCGGCGCTGTTCAACCACGGCTACTCACGTCAGGCGCTCGGGATGACCCGCCAGCTGCTGGCGCTCGGCTCCCTGCGGGGCCCGGCGCTCACCTGGGAGTACCTGTTCCCGTTCGGGCACGGGAAGCCGCCCTGGACGAGCGGGCTGTCCCAGGGGACCGCGCTCATCGCGCTCAGCGCCGCCTACCGGCTCACCCACGACGAGCGCTACGCCGCCGCGCTGCGCCAGGCGCTGGCGCTCTACGACCTGCCGGCTCCGCTGGGGGTCAGGGCCCCATCCCGCTGGGGCGCCTACTACGCCGAGTACAGCTTCGCCCCTCGCTACCGGATCATCAACGGCTTCGTGCAGGCGCTCAACGGCCTCTGGGACGCCTGGCACGCCCTGGGCGACGCCCACGCCGCCCAGCTGTTCGCCGCCGGCGATCGCGACGCCCGGCGCACGCTGCCGCGCTTCGACCTTGGGCATTGGTCCCGGTACAGCAACCGCGGTGAGATCTCGAACGTCAACTACCACGTGCTGCTGCGCGACTTCCTCGCCGGCCTCTGCCGGCGCACGCGCGTCGCCGCGTACT
Source organism: Solirubrobacteraceae bacterium (assembly GCA_035264745.1). Taxonomy (GTDB): domain Bacteria; phylum Actinomycetota; class Thermoleophilia; order Solirubrobacterales; family Solirubrobacteraceae; genus DATAEY01. Next base: position 8,795 of record DATFPO010000082.1, read on the forward strand.
GCGCCAAGGCCTCGCGGTTCACGTACTACCTGCGGCGCTACGGCGGTCCCGGGCGGCTGCCGCGCGGGACGCACCTGGTCTGACCCGGCTTCGCCATCCACCCGCCGGCCGTAGACTTTCCGGATGCCGCCGCGGACCATCCTCTACACCGGTAAGGGCGGCGTGGGCAAGACGTCGGTGGCCGCCGCCACCGCCCGGCGCTGCGCCGCCCAGGGCCTGCGCACCCTGGTGCTCTCCACCGACCCGGCCCACTCGCTGTCCGAGGCGCTGGAGGCGCCGCTGGGAAGCGACCCGGCGCCGGTCACCGACCGCCTGTGGGGCCAGCAGGTCCAGGCCCAGGAGGAGATGGAGCGCAACTGGTCGGCGGTGTCGGAGTGGCTGGGCGAGCTGCTGATCGAGCACGGCGTCAACCGCATCACCGCCGAAGAGCTGACGGTGCCACCGGGCATGGACGAGCTCTTCTCGCTGCTGGTGCTCAAGCGCCATCACGCCAGCGACCGGTGGGACGTCGTGGTGGTGGACTGCGCCCCCACCGGCGAGACGCTGCGGCTGCTCTCCTTCCCGGACGTCGCCCGGTGGTGGCTGGAAAAGGTCTTTCCCCAGGAGCGCCAGCTGCTGGCCGCGGCCCGGCCCCTGGCCCGCTCGATGCTGGATGTCACGCTGCCCGGCGAGGCGGTGTTCGCCGAGGTCCAGCGGCTCATGGACAACCTCATCGCGATGCACGAGATCCTCCGCGACCGCTCACACGCCTCGGTCCGCCTGGTGATCAACCCCGACAAGATGGTCATCGGCGAGGCGATGCGCACGTTCACCTACCTCAACCTCTACGGCTACCTCACCGACGCCGTCGTCGTGAACCGCGTCTTCCCGGCCGCCGTGGCGGGCACGTACTTCGGCGCCTGGCGCGACCGCCAGCAGGAGCACCTCGCGCGCGTGGAGTCGGCGTTCGCGCCGGTCCCGGTGCTGCCGGCCCCCTACTTCGAGCACGAGGTGGCGGGGCCGGACATGCTGGATCGCCTGGGCGACGCCGTGTTCGGTGACCGCGCGGCCGCCGCGGTGCTGCACAGCTCCCTCTCGCACGAGCTCGAGGTCGACGAGGACGAGGCCCGCCTACGCCTGGAGCTCCCGTTCGCCCGGCGCGGGGACATCTCGCTCAAGAAGATCGGCCCCGAGCTGGTGGTCCGGGTCGACGGCCACAAGCGGACGATCATGCTGCCGCCTGCGCTGGCCGACCACCGCCCCACCCGCGCCGCGTTCGCGGACGGCGCCCTGCAGGTGACGCTCGACGTCGATGCCTCCGCCCGATAGCCCGTCTCCACCCGAACCGGGATCCGGCGGCCGGTCGGGCTCGTCGGGCCCAGGCGAGCCGGATCCCCTGGAGGAGCTGACCCGCCGGGTGCGGGCGGCCCAGGAGGCGGCCGACCGGGTCATCGCCGAGGCCGGCGCCGCGACCGGAGCCGGGACCGCGCGCAGCGGGGATCGTCCCCCGGCCCGGGGGTACGCCGGCCCGGAGGGGGATGAGCGGGACGGGCGCAGCGCCGAGGCGCGGGCGCTGCTGGGTCTGCTCGACCTCGGACGGGGGCTGATGCCGGCGGAGCTGCGCCATGCCCTGGCCGACCTGGTGCGCGAGCTGCTGATGCTGCTGCGGGCGCTGATCGACTGGTACCTCGAGCGCCTCGAGCTGCGCCGGCGCGAGCCGGTCGACGTGGAGGACATCCCGATCAGCTGAGGGCGGCCGGCGGCGGCCGCGCCCCTACAATCGGCCGATGCCGTCGGAGCCGTCGCGCGCCTGGGTTCTCACAGGCGCCCCCGAGAACCATGCCGCCACCGTGGAGCGCGGGCTGCGGGTGATCGGGCTCAAGGAGGGCCGCCGCAACCCCGCCCTGGAGATCGCGTCCGGCGACCGCATATTCCTCTACGTGACCAGGCGCATGGCCTTCGCGGCGGCGGTGCGGGTCGTCGGCGAGCTGTTCGAGGACCGCACACCGATCTGGCCCGGAAAGCCGGGTCGCGCCGACGCCTATCCCTGGCGCTTCCCCACCGAGCCCGAGATCGTCCTGGACGAGGGCGACTGGCTGCCGGCCGAGGCCCTGGTGGAAGAGCTCGAGCACGTCCGCAAGTGGCCGCGCGAGCACTGGAGGCTCGCCTTCCAAGGCCAGATCCGGCCGGTGTCGCCCCACGACGCCGCGGTGTTGGACGAGCGCATGCAGGCCCGGGCCGGCGCGCGGGCGTAGCGGTGGGCGGCCCGCCTCCGGCCGGCCAGCGGGTCGCCCACGGAGCCCGCCGTCTGAGGCGGGCGTGGCGGACGCTGACCTCTGAGCAGAGGCTGGCGACCTCCGCCGCCCTGGCTCTGTTCGCCACCATGCTGCTGCCCTGGTACCGGGCGAGCTTCCCCAGCAGCGACCGGGCCTACAGCGCGATCAGCGCCTTCTCGTGGGTGGAGGCGGCAGTGCTGGTGATCGTGCTGGGAGTCCTGGCCCTGATGTTCGCGCGGTCCGAGCGCCGGCCGTTCCACCTCCCCGGCGGAGACGGGCTGGTGGTCACGGCCGCCGGGGCCTGGAGCTTCTTCCTCATCGCCTGGCGCCTGTTCGACCGGCCCGAGCTGGGGCGCGGTGTGGCGGTGGGGCTGAAGTGGGGCATATACGTCGCCCTCATCGCGTCCGCCCTGCTGGCCTATGCCGGCCATCGGCTGCGGGCCGCGCAGCGGCCCGAGCCGCCGCTCTTCTCGAGGCAGCCGCGCCCGGACGACGCCGGCACCGACGACCGGGAGGTCCGCCTGCCCGATGACCGGCCGCATCTCGCCGAGACCGAGGTCCTGGGCGAGCCCGGCCGGCACGACGGCGGCGACGGCACCGGGGGCGGGGGGCCCGACGCTCCCACGCGCCGGCTGGGGCCGCGTCCGAGCGGGCGCTAGCCCGCCCGCGCCGGCGACCGGGCTAGTCGTCGAACAGGGCGTAGCCGTAGGCGCCCCGCTTGTAGGCGAGGCGGGCGATGGAGTGCATCCGGTCGTCGTCGTTGCTGTCGACCTTGTCGAGCTGGCCCTCGGTGCGGCGGCGCGCCCGCTCGCAGAAGGTCTGGGCGATGTAGCGCTCCTGGCCCGAGGCCTGGACCCCCTGCTCCTCGAAGATCTGGGTCACGCGCGAGAGCACGGCGATCTGGGCGTAGATGTCGCTGAGGGCCGCGGCCAGGCGCTTGTGGGTCATGCCCTGGCGAGTGATGTCCTTGCCGTGGCGGCGCAGGGCCGCTTCGCCGACCGCGCGCAGCCGCTTGACCTGATCGCCGACCGGCGAGGCCAGGTCGGAGAGCTCCTCGTGCGCCAGGGTCACCGATTCCGGGCGGACCCCCCGCTTGACCCGACCGCCCACGTAGTTGGCCCAGGCGCCGACCAGCTGCGTCGGCCTGGAGAGGTCGAAGTCCGTCAGCAGCCGCAGCTCGTCGCCCAGGGGCTTGAGCACCGACAGCGCGATGAACGAGCGGAGCACGTCGTTGGCGCCCTCGAAGATCGGGAAGATGCGGATGTCGCGCATGATCTGCTCGTAGGGCTGGTCCCGCATGTATCCCGCCCCGCCCTTGAGCTGCATCGCCCGGTTGACCTGGTACCAGCCGAATTCGGTGCCGATCACCTTGGCGATCGCCGACTCGACCGAGTAGTCCTCGATGCCGGCGTCCACCAGCCCGGTGGTGAGGTAGGCGAGCGACTCCAGGCCGAACAGGTAGGAGACCATCCAGCCGACCTTGTCCTCGACCATGTCGAAGTCGGCCAGCGGCTGGCCGAACTGGCGGCGCTCGGTGACGTGCGAGATGGTGAGGTCGAGGAGACGCTTGGCCAGCCCGACCGACCCCGTGCCCAGCCCGAGCCGGCCGTTGTTGAGCACCTGCATGGCGATGCGGAAGCCCTCGCCCGGCTCGCCCAGGACGTTCTCGGGCGGCACCCGGACGTCCTTGAAGTACAGGGGACAGAGGTTGTTGCCCCGCAGCCCCATCGTGTCGTAGGGCTCACCCGCGTCGAGGCCCTCCATCCCCCTCTCGAGGATCAGCGCGATGTGGCTGTCCTTGCCGTCGACCTCTGCCCTGGCGAACGTGGTGAAGACGTCGCCCCGCCCGCCGTTCCCGATCCAGCGCTTCTCGCCGTTAAGCACCCACGAGCCGTCGCCCTGCTGCACCGCGCGGGACTCGAGGTGGTAGGCATCCGAGCCCGCGTTGGGCTCGGTCAGCGCGAATCCGGCCAGCTTGCGTCCGGCGGCCAGGTCGGGCAGGAAGCGCTCCTTCTGCTCCTCGGAGCCGAACATCGTGATGCCCTTGAACCCGATCGACTGGTGGACTCCCATCCCGATCGTCAGAGAGCCGTTCACCTGGCCGATCGCCTCGAACACGCGGGCGTACCCGGTCTGGGAGAGCCCCTTCCCGCCGTACTCCTCGGGCACGTGGAGACCCATCAGCCCCAGCTCGCCCAGGTCGCGGTAGATCCGGTCGGGGATCCAGCCCTCGCGGTCGATCTCCCGCGAGTCCACGTGCTCGTCGGCGTACTCGCGGAAGGCGACGATGAGCTCGCGGACGGTCTGCGCCTCGTCGGCGTCCGGCCTGGGGTACGGGAACACCAGGTCCTCGTGGATCTCCCCCAGCATCAGCGCCTTGGAGAACGAGGTGACTGCGGTGGCGGTCTCGGCCATGGGCGTCTCCTTAGGTTCGCGCCGGCTCGGCGAGCGGTCGGCGCCGGCAAATCATGTCAGCGGAGTCGGGACCCGGCTCAAGATCTGGCGATGAAGATGCCGATCGGCAGCAGCACGGTACCCATGAAGATCGCCAGCACGCCGATCACCACCAGCACGCGGGAGCGGACCAGATGGCCGACGGCCCCGACCACGAACCCGAGGAGCATGAGCAGCAGGTACGGGGTCGGGTTGGTCGGCTCGAGGTTGGGATGGGTCTCGGGGACCATCTGCGCGAGCAGCGAGGGCAGCTGGGACACGGCGCCGCGAGTATCCACCAGCCGGTGGGCATAATGGGCCGGTGACCGCGGATCCGGGATCGGTCCAGGAGGTCGCCGACGGGCTGCGCTCGGTCGGCTATCTCCCCGGCGAGTCGACCGCACTGGTCTCCTACCTGGCCACCAAGCTGGGCAAGCCGGTCCTGGTCGAGGGGCCGGCGGGGGTGGGCAAGACCGAGCTGGCCAAGGCGCTGTCGCGCTACCTGCGCCGCCGGCTGGTGCGCCTCCAGTGCTACGAGGGCCTCGACGAGGCCAAGGCGCTGTACGAGTGGAACTACCGCAAGCAGCTGCTGCGCATCCAGACCGAGGACCCCGGCTCGGGCTGGGACGCCGTCCAGGACGACATCTTCTCCACCGACTTCCTGCTCGAGCGCCCGCTCATGAGCGCGATCTCGTCCACCGAGCCGGTCGTCCTGCTCATCGACGAGATCGACAAGACCGACCAGGAGTTCGAGGCGATGCTGCTCGAGCTGCTGTCGGACTTCCAGATCTCGATACCGGAGCTGGGGCGAATCGACGCCCGGACCCGCCCGGTGGCGGTCCTGACCTCGAACAACTCGCGGGAGCTCACGGAGGCGTTAAAACGCCGCTGCCTCTACCTGTGGCTCGACTACCCGGCCCTGGAGCTCGAGCTGGAGATCGTGCGCCTACACGCCCCGGACCTGGAGGGGACGGTGGCCCGCAAGCTGGTCGAGGTCGTGCACCGGGTGCGCGAGCTGGACCTCAAGAAGCCGCCCTCGATCGCGGAGTCGATCGACTGGGCGCGCGCGCTGCTGCTCCTGGGCGCCGACGACATCGATGCCAACACCTTCCGCGACACGATGAGCATCATCGTCAAGCACCGCACCGACCTGGACACGGTCGCCGAGCGGGTGGGAGTCGAGCTCACCGGCGCCGACCTGCCGTTCGGGGCGCCGCGCAGCGGGTAGCGATGGCCGGCGCCGACGCCAGCGACGGGCCGCAGGGCGTGCCCGCCCAGCTTCTGGCCTTCGCCGATGAGCTTCGCAACGAGGGGCTGGCGGTCGGGACCTCCGAGCTGCTGGATGCCTTCGCCGCGCTGCGCGAGGTCCCGTGGGCCGAGCGCGACGACGTCCGCGAGGCGCTGGCCGCGACGCTGGCGAAGTCCCAGGAGGACCGGCGGGTGTTCGAGCTCATGTTCGACCGCTTCTTCTTCCGGGCGCCGGAGGCCGAGGCGGTGCGCCGCGACGTCCGTGAGGAGGGCGGGCTGGACGGGAACGACCAGATCAACCTCGACACCCTGCGCCAGCAGATCGCGGCCGCCCTGCGCGACGGCTCGGAGGAGGCGATGCGCGACCTCGCCCGCCTGGCCATCGCCGCCTTCGGTCGCCAGGCCGAGGGCTCCGGGGTCATCGGGGTCGACGTGCAGCGCATCCGCCGGGCGCTCGGGATGCGCTCGGAGCCCCAGCCCGACCTGCCCGTGGACGACCCGCGCCGTGAGGGCCTGCCGCGGGAGGCTTTGAGGGCCTTCGAGGCGCACCTTCGCCGCGAGCTCGAGCGGGCGATGATCGAGCGCAACCGCAAGCTGCCGCCGGCCCGGCCGCTTAGCGAGCTCGATCGCGCGCTGCCCTCCGGGCCGCTGCAGGACCTGGCGGCGGTGCACCGCATCGTCGCCCAGCTCAAGCGCCGACTGGCCACCCAGGGGCACGAGCTGCGCGGCCGGCGCCGCCACGCCCACGTCGACGTGCG
>DATFPO010000083.1:0-10016 GCA_035264745.1 Solirubrobacteraceae bacterium
TGTCCGCCCAGTCCGACAGCCCGGTGATCGCCGTGGGCAGCGCCGTGAGGATCCCGATGCCGATCAGCCGATCGGCGGCGCGGCGGCCCTCGCGCCCGCCCAGCAGGTCCACCAGCGTGGCGCTGGTCCAGGCGCCGATCGGGAGATCGGTCAGCGGCGGGTGCAGGGCGTGCCCGAACCAGGTGCCGCTGATCGCGTCCTTGAGCGCCGGCGACGACGACAGCGCCTGGCGCGCGGTTTCGGCGACCTTCTCGGCCACCGGGTCGAGCGCCTCGACCTCGCCCAGCCGCTCGGCCAGCTCACGCAGCGCGGGGCCCGTCGGCCGCCCCGCCTTCCAGGTCATCTCCCCGCCGCTCTGCTGCTCGGTCGCCATGCGGCGCGTAGCCTAGCCGTCACCGCCGCACCGCCGAGCCGGCACGTGGGATCCGCCGGTCTACCCTGATCCGGCCATGGCCGCCAAGCAGGATCTGCCGGTGCTCGCCTTCCCCTCCCGCCAGGCGTGGGCGGGGTGGCTGGACGAGCACCACGAGAGCTCGAGCGGCATCTGGCTGAAGTTCGCCAAGAAGGGGTCGGGCATCGAGTCGGTGTCGCACGCCGAGGCGTTGGAGGAGGCGCTCCGCCACGGGTGGATCGACGGCCAGGCGGCCAAATTCGACGAGGACCACTGGCTGCAGCGGTTCACCCCCCGACGGCCCCGCAGCCGGTGGTCGAGGATCAACCGCGACAAGGCGACCGAGCTCATCGAGCGCGGGGACATGAAGCCGGCCGGCCTGCGCCAGGTTGAGCTCGCCAGGGCGGACGGGCGCTGGGACGCCGCCTACGAGGCCCAGAGCACCGCCACCGTGCCCGACGACCTCCAGCGCGAGCTGGATCGCCACCCCGCGGCCCGTGAGGCGTTCGCCGCCCTGGACAGCCGCAACCGCTACGCGATCCTCTACCGCATCCAAGACGCCCGGCGGCCGGAGACGCGAGCGGGGAGGATCCGCCGGTACGTGGCCATGCTGGAGGGGGGCGAAACCATTCATCCGCGCCGCTCATGAGACCGGTGATCGAGGGCGATGTCGCCACCTTCGGCCGGCCGGCACGGCCGCGCGAGTACGTGCCCGGGCAGGTGGTCGTGCGGGTCCGGCCCGAGGCGGTGCGTCCGCACGTGGAGGCTCCCCGCATGGCGCTCAGCCGGGCGGTCGCCGCGGCCCTGCCCGACTCGATCGGCGAGCCGGTCGACTACCTGCGCCGCAACGCAGGGCTCAAGGCGTTCGACCCGCTGTTCTCTCCCCGGCTGGCCCAGCTGCGTCGCAGCCGCCTGCCTCCCTCCGCCCGCCACCGGCTGGCGGTCGCCGCCAGCGTGGCCGATGTCGAGGGCGACGATCTGGCCGGCCTGGCGGTCGCCTCCCTGCCCGAGCGCCGGATCACCCCGGACCTGCTGGAGACGATCGGCTCCTCGCCGGGCGTCGAGTTCGCCGAGCGGCTACCCGCGCGGTGGCTGGAGGCCGAAGGCGCCGACCCCAAGCAGAACCTGCAGTGGGGGCTGCGGGCGATCCGCTACTTCGAGGCGCGGCGGCCCAGCGCCGCCGGCGTGCGGGTGGCGATCCTCGACACCGGCATCGACACCACCCACCCCGACCTGCCGGATCCCGTCCTGTACCGCCATCAGGGACTGCGGGCGCAGGACGTCATCGGCCATGGGACCCACGTCGCCGGGATCATCGCCGCGATCGCCAACAACCGGATCGGGATCACCGGCATCGCCGACTGCCGGCTGGCGGTGTGGAAGATCTTTCCCGACCAGCCCGAGCGCGGCGATTTCTACGTCGACTCCGAGCGCTACCTGCGCGCGCTGGGCGAGCTACCCGACGAGGACATCTCGGCGGTCAACCTGAGCATCGGCGGGGCCGCGCACTCCCAGGCCGAGGCGCTGCTGTTCCGGCGTCTGGTCGACCGGGGCGTCACGCCCGTGGCCGCGATGGGCAACGAGTACGAGGATGGCAACCCGACCAGCTACCCGGCTGCGTACGACGACGTGGTCTCGGTCGGGGCGATCGCCGAGACGCGGCGGCGCTCGCGCTTCTCGAGCACCGGGCGCCACATCGACCTCGTGGCCCCGGGATCGAACATCCTCTCCACCGTGCCGGTGAGGCGATCGGCCTACCAGGAGGAGACCGAGTACGTGTCCTGGAGCGGCACCTCGATGGCCACCCCACACGTGACTGCGGCCGCCGCCCTGCTGGCGGCGGCCCACCCCGACTGGTCCCCGCGTGCGCTGTCGGACCGGCTTCGCGCCACCGCCGCCGAGCTCCCGGCCATGCGCGGAAGTCGGTGGACGCAGAGCTATGGAGCCGGCCTTTTGGACCTCCAGACGGCGCTAAGCTGATCCTGGCGTGAAACTCCAGGTCAAGTTCCGGCCGGGCGCCTCGAGCCAGAAGGTGGACGAGGTGCTCGGAGCGCTGATCGAGCGCGGCGCGGACGAGGTTCGGCCCCTGTTCCCGGGCTCCGGCGATCCGGAGCTGGGCGCGCTGTACGTGGTCGAGACCGACGGCGCGCGCCGGGACGGGATGCTGCGCCTGCTCGACCGCTGCGACGTCGTGGAGTTCGCCGAGCCCGAGGCGCGGCGCAAACTCGCCCGCTCCGCCTGAGCGACCGCCGGGCGCAGGGGGCCACCCCAGTGGAAGGCGACCGCCCCCGCGGGGTATGACCGGGTCACATGGCTGACCTCGTCCTGGGACCCGCGGTGCGCTACGTCAGCGACACCGAGGCCAACGTGTGGCTGGAGGCCGACGGCCCGTGCGAGGCCGCGATCCTCGACCACCGCGCCTCGACGTTCTGCGTGAACGGCCACCACTACGCGCTGGTGGAGATCCACGGGCTCGAGCCCGGCCGGTCCCATCCCTACGACGTGCGGCTCGACGGCGAGCGGGTGTGGCCGCCGCCCGACGACCAGTTCCCCCCGTGCGCCATCCGCACCCTGCCGGCGGCCGGCCCGCTGCGAGTGGCGTTCGGGTCCTGCCGGGTATCCGTGCCCCACGAGGAGCCGTACACGCTGCGCAAGGACGAGGACTCCCGCGGTCGGGAGATCGACGCCCTCTTCGCGCTGGTGGCCCGCATGCGCCGCCAGCCCGACGAGGAGTGGCCGCACGTGATGCTCCTGCTCGGCGACCAGGTCTACGCCGACGAGGTGTCACCGGCCACGCTCGACTTCGTTCGCTCGCGCCGCGACGTCGGCCGCCCGCCCGGCGAGGAGGTGGCCGACTACGAGGAGTACACCCGCCTGTACAGCGAGTCGTGGCTGGACCCGGCGATGCGCTGGTTTCTCTCCACCGCGCCCACGTCGATGATCTGGGACGACCACGACGTGCACGACGACTGGAACACGTCGCTCTCGTGGCTGGAGGCCATGCGGGCCAAGCCGTGGTGGGAGACGCGGATCGCCGGCGCTATCGCCACCTACTGGATCTACCAGCACCTCGGCAACCTGTCGCCGCGCGAGCTGGCGCAGGACGAGCTGTGGCAGCGCGTCCGGGACAGCGACGACGCCGGGGACCTGCTGCGCGAATTCGCCCTGCAGGCCGACCGGGAGACCGAGGGCACCCGATGGAGCTTCTTCCGCGACCTGGGGCGCACGCGCCTGGTCATGATGGACTCGCGCGCCGGCCGCGTGCTGACTCCCGAGCGCAGGTCGATGGTGGACGACGATGAGTGGCGGTGGATCGTCGAGCACTCCCTGGGCGACTTCGACCACCTGCTGCTGGGCACGTCGCTGCCGGTCTTCCTGTCGCGCTCGATGCATCACATGGAGGCCTGGAACGAGGCGGTGTGCGAGGGCGCCTGGGGAGCGCGGGCGGCGAGGCTGGGCGAGCGGCTGCGCCAGGGGCTGGACTTCGAGCACTGGGCGGCGTTCGGAGCGTCCTTCCGAGACCTGTGCGGGCTCATCCAGGCAGCCGCCGTGGGCGGGGACGGAAGCGCGCCAGCGTCGATCGTGGCCCTGTCCGGAGACGTCCATCACGCCTACCTGGCCGAGATCGGCTTCCCGCCGGGGTCGGGCGCGCGCAGCGCCGTCTACCAGGCGGTCTGCTCGCCGGTGCGCAATCCGCTCGAGGCCCGGGAGAAGCGAGCCATCCGCGCGGCGATGAGCCGGCCGGCCGGCATCGTGGCCCGGACCCTGGCGCGGGCCGCCGGCGTGGACGACCCGCCACTGGGGTGGCGGATGTGCGGCGGACCGTGGTTCGACAACCAGATCGCCACGCTGGAGATCGATGGGCGCTCGATGGTGATGCGCCTCGAGCGGGCTCTCCCGGGCGAGGAGGGGCAGCAGCCGGAGCGCGAGCTCGAGACGGTGCTGGAGCGCCCGGCTGGCCTGACCGTCAGAGCGACCGCTGGGAGCCGTCGGGCGCCGTCACCTAATCCTCCGGCGCCGCTAGGGCACCGATGACCTCGCGCCACCACGCGCGCTCCGAATCGCCGGCGGCGAGGCGCAGCCAGCGGGTCGCCGCGGCCTGCACCCCCGCCCTGGTGCCGACCGCCACCACCCTGCCCGTGAAGGCATAGCGCCCGTCTTCCAGCACCACCAGGGCGCCCGGTGGACCGTCGCGGCGGGTGCGCAGCTGATTGACCACCGCTACGCCACCGACACTCGGTGGCCGGGCCGGATCTCCGTCTCCGGCGTCCCACGGCCTCGTCGTCATGGGGATGCGGGCTGAGCGAAGCGATGGTCGGGGGCGCGGCGGGGCGCCGATCGGGCCCTCACGCCACAGCTCCAGCAGCGGTCCCATCTCCATCGCCGCCTCCTGGCGGACCAGGATGTGAAGGCGGTCCCCGGCCTCGATGCGGGTCGATCCTCGAGGCAGGATGGCCGTCTCGCCGCGCACGATGATGTTGAGCAGGGCGTCTCGGGGCAGCCCGGTCTCCCGCACCCGCCGCCCGGCGATGGCGTCGTCGGGACCGACCGGGTACTCGACCACCTCGGCGCCAAGGCGCCGGACGGCGCCGGTGTCGGCCAGCGGCTGGGGCAGCGCCGCCTCTCGGCTCGTGACGCCCAGGGCGCGGGCCAGCGGCTCGAAGGTGGAGCCCTGCACCAGTGTGGAGAGCAGGACGGCGAAGAACACGATGTTGAAGAACTCGAGGCTTCGAGGCACGTCCGCGATGACCGGGAAGGTGGCCAGCACCACCGGGACGGCTCCGCGCAGTCCGGCCCAGCCGAGGACCAGTCGCTCAGGCCAGGTGAAGCCGGCGGCCACCGTGGCGACGGCCACCGCCACGGGCCGAGCGACCACCGCCACCACGACGGCCAGCACGGTCCCCTCCGCGGCGACCGCCGCCAGCTGGGATGGAAACACCAGCAGCCCGAGGGTCAGGAACATGCCCACCTGGGCCAGCCAGCCCATCCCGGCGTGGAAGGTGGTGATCGTCCGCTTGGCCGGGATCGCCGCTGAGCCCAGCGCCAACCCGACGACGTAGACCGCCAGGAAGCCGGAGCCGTGCAGCGAGTCGGCGGCTCCGAAGGCCAGCGCGGCCACGGCCATGGAGGCGACCGGGTACAGGCCCGCGGATGCCAGTTGCGTACGGCGCAGCACCTGGACCGCCAGCCAGCCGATCCCCGCTCCAGCCGCGAGGCCGACCGCCAGCTGGCCGATGAACAGCAGCGCCATGTCGGCGAGCCCGTAGCCGGGCTGCTGAATCCAGGCGATGAACCCCAGGACCAGCAGGACCGCCACCGGGTCGTTGAAGCCGGCCTCGCCCTCCAGGGTGCGGGCCAGTCTGCGTCGAAGCGTCGAGCCGCGCAGCACGCTGAACACCGCCGCGCCGTCCGTTGCGGCCAGGACCGAGCCCAGCAGCAGCCCCTCCAGGCGCGAGAGGCCGAACAGCCAGGTCGCCGCCAGGCCGGCGACCACCGCGGTGACGATCGTGCCCACGAAGGCCAGGCTCAGCGCCGAGCCGATGACCGGGCGAATCTCGGGAAACCCCGCGGTCAATCCACCCTCGAACAGGATCAGGATGAGCGCTACCACTCCCACGGTGCGCGCCAGCTCGTAGTCGTCGAAATCGATCCAGCCGAACCCATCGGAACCGATCGCCATCCCGAGTCCGAGGAACAGGACCAGTCCCGGCACGCGTATGCGTCCGGCCAGCAGAGATGCGGCCAGGGCGGCCGCCAGCAGCGCGCCGGCGATGAGCACCAGGGGGCCTTCGGTCACCGCCACACCCTTTCATCCGATGGCCGCGCGCCCCCCGCCACGCGGCGAAGGCCGGCGCCTGGCGGTCCGGCGGTCTTAAGCGGTGGGCGGTGGGCGCCGGTCGTGCGGGCGACCGCGCGCCCGCCTCAACCCGCCGCCACGTAGCGTTGGAACCAGCGCAGCAGCTCGCGGTAGGCCTCGCGGGCGGCGACCGGGTTGTACCGCGGGCCGGTGGAGTTGAAGAAGGCGTGGTCGGCGCCGGGGAAGGTGCGCACCCGGTGGGTCAGGCGGGCCCGGCGCAGGGCGTCGATGGCGCGGGCGCGGCCGGCGTTGACCCGGGCGTCCAGCCCGCCGTAGATGGCCAGCACGGCGGCGCGCGAGCGGGCGAAGTTGGGGTTCTGGGGCGACGGCCCGTAGAACGGCACGGCCGCCACCAGCCGGCGGTCGCCCGAGTTGACCAGGTTCCACACCTGCCCGCCGCCGAAGCAGAAGCCCACCGCGGCCGAGCGGCGGCCGGGGACGCGGCGCCCCAGCTCGGTGAGGCCCGCCCGCATGTCCGCCACGAACCGCTGGGGCGGCGTGGCGGCCAGGACGGCCATGATCCGGGCCTCGTCGCCGATCGCCCTGGTCCCGCCCTCCTCGGAGAGCAGATCGACGGCCAGCGCCGAGTAGCCGTTGCCGGCGAGCCGGCCGGCCACCGACCGGATGTGGTCGGTCAGCCCGCGGTTCTCGTGCACCACCAGCACCGAGCCCTTGGGGCGGCGGGCGGCGGCGAAAGCGCCCAGCAGCCGGCGTCCTTCCGGGCCGCGGAACGCAACGTCATGGACGCCCGCGAGCGACGAGATCCCGGCTCCGGGCGCCGCCGGCGCCGGCCGGGGCGCCGCGGCCCGAGCGACCGACGCCGCGGCCTCGCCCAGGAGCGTCGCCGCCGTCCCCGCCCCCAGGCCGAGCAGGCCCAGCCGCCGCAGCGCCTCCCGGCGGGAGAGGAGGCCGTCGGCGTGGTCAAGGGCGACCTCCTCGGCCAGGTACTCGCGTGCGTCCATTACTAGGCAAGGTAGCCGCCGCGCCGCTGGGAGGTGTCGGTGGCCGGGACGCACCGGCCGCCTGGCGGACGGCGACGGCGGTCTCAGCGGGTCTGGCACGATTGCCGGCCCGTGAGGCCCGGCCCCTCGACAACCAGCGTCTTCGCGCGGATCGCCGCCAGCAACCGGTTCGCGGGGGCCGTGTTCGTGGTGATCCTGGTCAACGCAGTCGTCCTGGGCCTCGAGACCTACTCGCGGCTCAACGCCCAGTACGGCGATCTCCTCGACACGATCAACGACGCCTGCCTCGGGCTGTTCGTGATCGAGCTGGTCATCCGCATCGCCTCTTACGGGCGGCGGCCGCAGGACTTCTTCCGCAGCGGCTGGAACGTCTTCGACTTCGTGGTCATCCTCGCCGGGTTCACCCCGGGACTGGGCCGGGACACCACCATCCTGCGCCTGGTTCGCCTGTCCCGCGTGATTCGGGTGGTGACCGTCCTGCCCGACCTGCGCATCCTGGTCGTGGCGGTGGGGCGCAGCGTCCCCGCCGTGGCCAGTCTCGGCGTCCTCGTCCTGCTGCTGGTCTACGTCTACGGCATCGTCGGTTGGCTGCTGTTCCACGAGGAGATCCCGGAGCGCTGGGGCGACATCGGCACCGCGATGCTCAACCTGTTCGTGATGCTTTCGCTGGAGAACCTGCCCGACAACCTGCGCGAGGGCATGGCGGTCCACAGCTGGTCGTGGATCTACTTCGTCTCCTACGCGCTCCTGGCCTCGTTCCTGATGCTCAACATCCTCATCGGGGTGGTCATCAACTCGCTCGAGGAGGCGCGGACCATCGAGCACCGGCGCGAGCGCGAGGCGCGGCTGGCGGCGCGGGCCGCCGGCGACGAGAGCGCCGACATGGGACTGGCGTTAACCGATGCCGAGGACCAGGCGGCGATGATCGCCGAGCGGCTGACCGCCCTGCGCGACGCCCTGGAGGACCTCGAGGATCAGCTGGGCTCTGGCGGCGGCCGCCATCGCCGGTTCGCCTCGCGCGACCCGGCGCCGGGCTGAGCCGAACGGGCTACTGTCCTGCCGTGATCGACCGGCGCGCCCTGCACTCGGTCGGGCTCGGCGTGGTGATCGCCGCCGTGGCGGCGGGCGGCTGCGGCGCGGCCGAGCGCTCGCCGCCGACGCAGAGGCAGCACCGCGTGACGGCGACAGCGGCGCAGGCCCGGCCCGGGCCACTGCGCGTCCGCGGCGCGCCGGAGGTGGCCACCATCGCCACCGGCCTGCAGATCCCCTGGGAGATCGCCTTCCTGCCCGACCGGCGCGCGCTGATCACCGAGCGCCCGGGGCGGGTGCGGATCATGACCGCCACCCGCCACCTGCTGGCGGCCCCGGCCGCCCGGGTCCCGGTCAGCGCCCAGGGCGAGGGCGGGCTGCTGGGGCTGGCCATCGACCCGCTGTTCTCGTCCAACCGGTTCGTCTACGTCTACCGGACCACCGCCGCCGGCAACCAGGTCGTGCGCTACCGCCTGCTCGGCTCCCGTCTGGTCGGGCCGGTGATCGTGGCCCGCGGGGTGCCGGCGGGCACGAATCACGACGGCGGACGGATCCGTTTCGGCCCGGATCGGCGCCTGTACATATCGACCGGGGAGACTCGGCAGGCGGGGCTGGCCCAGAGCCGCGCCTCGCTGGGCGGCAAGATCCTGCGCCTGAGCCCTGCCGCCTACCACGGCCGCGTTGCGCAGCGCCCGCAGATCTTCTCGCTGGGCCACCGCAATCCGCAGGGGTTCGACTGGCAGCCGGGCACCGGCACGCTGGTGGCCACCGAGCACGGCCCCGACGGCAACGACGAGATCAATGTGCTGCGCTTCGGCGGCAACTACGGCTGGCCGATCGTTATGGGCAGCGCCAACCGGCGCGGCCTCATCGGGCCGACCGTGCTCTACGCGGAGACGATGGCCCCGTCAGGAGCGACCTTCGTCCACCTCCCCGGCTCGGCGTGGACCGGCGACTTCCTGGTCGGCTGCCTGAGGGGGGAGCAGATCCGCCGGGTGCGGTTGCGCGGCGGCCGCGCGGTCATCAACCAGCCGCTGTTCGCCGGCCGCTACGGGCGCATCCGAACGGTGGTCGAGGGCCCCGACGGCGCCCTCTACGCGCTGACCAACAACCGCGACGGACGGGGAAATCCGCAGCCCGGCGACGACCGCGTGCTGCGGATCATCCCTCCGGCCGGCTAGCCCGGACGCGGCTCGCGCCTACAGGCGCAGCGACAGGGCGCCCGCCGCGAGCAGGACCACCGCGGCCGACAGCGCCCGCAGCGCCCCGTCCAGCGGCGCGGCCAGCCGCTCGGCGGACAGCGCGACCGAGCGGCCGTCCGCCAGCGCCTGGGTTCCGGTCACCGCGACCGTCCGCCGGCGCAGCTCTCGCACCGGCGTGCTCAGGCGCCGCTGGGCCAGGCTGAGCGCGAAGCAGGCGGCCGTCATCAACACGCCGGCGGCCCGCAGCGACAGCGCGTTGGCCCAGTAGCTGGTGAAGGCCGGGAATGCGCCCCAGGCCGCCGCAAACCACAGGTCGCTGTGGAAGCGGCCGCCGAACAGCTCGAGGTTGTAGGCCAGCGCGATGAACGCCCCGGCCAGCACGAACGGGATCAGGGTCGGCGAGACGACGATCACGCCGGCCACGCCGATGGCCACCGCCCCGGCCAGCCCGCCGGCGGCCAGCGCGATCAGCGCCCGGTCGGACAGCCGCGTGCGCAGCGGTCGGCCGTTGAGCTCGTCCAGCGCGTGCGCCGCCACGCCGACGGCGAGAAAGAAGGCTGCGAGGGCGGCGAGCA
>DATFPO010000084.1:0-7927 GCA_035264745.1 Solirubrobacteraceae bacterium
GTGCTGATGCGGCTGCCGCTGGACTGACCGGGGCCGACCGAGCGGCCGATGGGCAGCCGGGCGGCGGAGGCGGTGGCGCGCCGCGCGCGCGACGGCCCGAAGAGGATCATCCCCAGCTGGCGCGGCAGGCAGGAGCGCAGCGAGGTATGCACCGTGCGCCCGCCGAGCCGACCGGAGACGATCCCGGTGTCGCTCACGCGCAGCGATCCGGGTGCGGCGGCCGGGCCCTGGACCAGCAGCGTCCCGCCCCGCAGCGAGCCGGTGATCGCGACCCCGGGCACGTAGCTGAAGTGGTGCATCGCCACCGCGATGCGCCTTCCCGACAGGCGCAGCGTCATCGCGCCGCTTCGCAGCGCGGGCTCGCGGGCGACGTGCCGGGCCGGGAAGCGCCCCTCGTAGAAGGGATCGATCGCGTGCACGCGCGCGTCGCCGAGCGTCGAGGCGACCGCGCACAGGGTCCTCCCGACGGGTCCCGCGACTCCGGGAGCGGGCCGTACGGCCTCCAGCGACGCGGGGGGCACCGGAGTCGGCCCGAGCAGACGCTGCCCGCGGGCGCATCGCCCGGTCGGGCGGCCCAGGAAGAAGCGGATCATGGCGCGCCCGGCGCACCGGGTGAGGTCGGTGGTCAGGGTGCTGTGTCCGGTGGCGGCGACCGACACCAGATGGGCGCGCGGAAGCGCGGCGGCCACGTCCTGGGCGCCCTCCAGCGGCGTGCGCAGGTCGTCCACACCGCCCAGCAGCAGTGAGGGCACCGGGGGCAGGGGCCCGCTCTCGTCCTCGGGCGGGCGGCCCGGCCGGGGCCAGGTCAGGCACCCGGATATGACCGCCTCGAAAGCGGTCCGGGCATCGAAGGGCGCGAACGCGGCGTCGCCCAGCGCTGCGGCCGCGCCACGTGCCTGCGCCAGCCGGGCGTCGGGCAGGCTGTTGGGCGACCACGGCTCGGGGGCCTCGGCGCACAGTGTGGCCGAATTAAGAGCCGCGCTCAGGTCGCGCGGGTTATCCGAGATGCTCACCGCCAGCGCGAGACGTGACAGTCGCAGCAGCGGGGCCGGATCCCCCTGGCGCCACGCGCGCAGCGCGCCCGGCAGCTCGGCGAAGATGGTGGGCGGTCCCAGATCGCCCGTCACCACGAGGTTGAGCAGGGGCAGTCGCTCGAGGCGGGCATCGTGGCGGCGGCCGTCCGTGCCCACCAGGTAGCCGAGCAGCGGCCCGGCGTGCAAGCTGGTCACCAGCGCCTGGAGGTCGGCGGCCGGATCGGGATTGATGGCCCGACAGCCGCCCTGGCAGATGTCGCGCAGGACGCGGGCGACGGCGTTCAGCGTCTGCAGGGAGAACGGGTCGGGTCGCAGCCCGACCACCGAGTCCAGGACGAGGCGCTGGACATGCAGTGGATAGCGGCGGGCGTATTCGAGCGCCACCTTGGTGCCGTAGGAGACCCCCACCAGGGAGAGGCGGGGAATGCGCAGCGCCGCGCGCACCGCCTCGATGTCGGCGGCCGAGTCGCGGCTCTGGTAGTAGTCGCGCCGCGGCCCCAGGCGCTGGGCGCACTCCGCCTGCTCGGGATTGGCGTCGAAGGACTTGCTGACCTCGAGGGCCGGGCAGCGAAGCAGCCCCGATTGACCGGTGCCGCGCTGGTCGAACACCAGGAGATCGCGGTGGCCCAGGAGGGGCGCGATCGGCGACAGGCGGGGGTTGACCAGGTCGGGGAGGGTCGGGATCGCCGCCTGCCCTGGGCCACCGGCCAGGAACAGGATGGTGCCGAGCCGCCGGCCGCGCGCGGGCAGCAGCCGAACGGCGAGCGAGATCCGCCCGGGCACGGCGCCGTCCCGGGCCACGGGAACGCTGATGCGCCCGCACAGGAGCGGGCGGGCCGGGGCGCAGCGCCGCAGGGGGCTCGCCTCGGCGCCGGCGGCGCCAGCGCAGGCCAGGGCGCAGCCGAGAGCCACGACCAGGGCGACTCCCCGTCCCGCTCGCATGAGATGCCCGTCCACCGCGCCGAGCACCCTACCTGGGCGGCTGCGCGCTCACGCCAGGCGATCCGCGTTGACGGCGTGCAGCCGCCGCTGCTCGGAGCCGCTGCGCCCGGGCGGCAGGGCGGCGTCGGCACCCCGCCGGGCGAGGTCCTCGAGGTAGGCCTCGTCCTGCGCGAGGACGTCCAGCGCCCGCTCGCGGTCGAGCACGGGCCCGTGCCCCGGGACCACCGCCTCGGCTCGCTGCACCAGCGGACGCAGACGCGCCAGGGTGGCGCGGTATCCGTCCAACGACCCGCCGGCGGAGATGACCGGGACCTCGACCGGCGATAGGTAGTCGCCGCAGACCAGCGTCCCCGACCACGGGATCCACACCGCCATGCCGTCGGAGGTGTGCCCGTCCGCGGCGTGGAGCTCGAGCTCGCTATCGCCGACCTCGCAGTACCCGGGAACCGGCAGGGGCTGAGCCGCCGGCAGCGACAGCGGGCGGGCGCGCTCGACGTAGTGGCGTTGGTCGAAGTCTCGCAGCTCGCGCTGGGGCCGGCCGGGCTCGACCGCCAGCCTGGCCGCGGTGGTCTCGGCGCACCCCAGCGGCGCCCGGGGGAAGGCGGCCCGTCCCAGGAGGTGGTCCCAGTCCGCGTGCGTGGCCAGCAGCCCCTCGACCCCGAAGCCGGCGCGCTCGACCAGCACCGGCAGCAGCTCCAGCTCGTCCGGGTACACCGGCGAGTCGATCACCAGCGCCTCCTTCCCCGCCCGCACCGCCGTGCAGCTGGTCTGCCAAACCCGGCTCCAGCACACCAGCACATCCCCATGAAGCGCCACCGCCCTCACGACTCAACCACCCCGCCTCACCACCGCGTGTGGCAATGGTGGGGTGGTCAGGGGTCCTCGCGGAGCGGTTTTCGTGAGAAATCCGGGCGACCGCCCGGATTTCGACAGCGACAGCGCAGCGAGGATCCCCTGGCCGCCCCCAGCGGCAGCGAGGATGCCCCCGCCCGGCCCCACCACCAGCGCTACAGCGCGCCCAGCAGTTTCGCCGCCTCCCGCAGGTTGTGCACCTCCGCGGTCGGGGTCTTCTGCCCGCTCTCGAGCTTCTCCCGGTGCCGGTTGACCCAGACCACCGGGACCCTCTTCTTCAGGCAGGGCTCGACGTCGTAGTAGTAGGACTCGGCCACGTGCACCCACCCGCGGCGTCCGCCGATGCGGCGCTCGCACTCGTTGAAGTGCGCCGGATCGGGCTTGTAGGAGCGGACCTGCTGGGCGGTCACCACCAGGTCGAAGTCGGTCCGGAAGTGGCGCCGGGTCAGGCCCAGGAGCTTGTCGTCGATGTTCGAAATGAGCCCGATGTTGTACTTCTTGGCGAAGCGGTCGAGCTGGGCGTTGGTCTCCTTGAACGGCTGCCAGCGCGGGACCGAGTCGGGCAGGAACCCGGACCGCGACGGCTCGAGCGGCCAGCCCAGCTCCTTGGCTATCCGCACGGCGGTGCGCCGCAGCACCTCCGCGTAGAGCTCGTAGGAGCCCGACTGGATCTCCTTCTGGATCGACATGAAGAGGGGGATGAGCTGGTCGCGCTCGATGGTGAACCCATCACGCGCGGCCTCGGCGGTGAACGCCTCGTAGGCGCCGGTCTCCCAGTCGATGAGCGTCCCGTAGACGTCGAAGGTGACCCACTCGATCTTCTTCGGCAAGGGCATGGAAAGCGGGCATTATGAAGACGGTCGGCGGCGGGCGTTGCCCGCAGGGGTGATCGAGTAGGGTGCCCCGCCCGTGGATCTCCTCGAATACCAGGGCAAGCAGCTCTTCGCCCGCCACGGGATCCCGGTGCCCGAGGGGCGCTACGCCGACACCGTCTCCGAGGCGGTCTCGGCCGCCGATGAGCTCGGATACCCGTGCGTGGTGAAGGCCCAGGTCCAGATCGGCGGCCGGGGCAAGGCGGGCGGTATCAGGATCGCCCGCAGCTCCGAGGAGGCCCGCGATCATGCCGAGGCGATCCTCGGCATGGACATCCGCGGCCTCACGGTCGGCGAGCTGTGGATCGAGCGGGCATCGGAGATCGACGCCGAGTACTACGCATCGATCGTGTTCGACCGCTCGGCCAAGGCGCTACTGGTGATGCTCTCGACCAAGGGCGGCATGGACATAGAGGAGGTCGCCGCCTCGGACCCCGGCGCCATCGCGCGGCTGCACATCGACCCCCTCGTCGGATTCCAGGCCTTCCACGGGCGCCGACTCGCCTACGAGGCGGGGGTGGATCGCGACGTGGTGCGCCCCCTCGGCTCGATGCTGACCCGTCTCTACGACGCCTTCATCCAGGAGGAGGCCATGCTGGTCGAGGTCAACCCGCTGATCGTCACCGCGGGCGACGGGACCGGCGGTGGGCGTGATGT
Organism: Solirubrobacteraceae bacterium; assembly: GCA_035264745.1. Classification (GTDB taxonomy): domain Bacteria; phylum Actinomycetota; class Thermoleophilia; order Solirubrobacterales; family Solirubrobacteraceae; genus DATAEY01. The sequence goes on from DATFPO010000084.1 coordinate 4,358, forward strand.
CGCCGCCCTGGACGCCAAGGTCACCCTCGACGCCAACGCGCTCTTCCGCCACCCCGACAACGCCCAGCTGCGCGATCCCTCGGCCGAGGACCCCCAGGAGCAGATGGCCAAGGAGCGCGGGCTGACCTACGTCAAGCTCGAGGGGAACATCGGGATCCTCGGCAACGGCGCAGGCCTGGTGATGTCCACGCTCGACGTGGTCGCCCAGGCCGGCGGGGCGCCGGCCAACTTCCTCGACGCGGGCGGCGGGTCCAAGGCCGAGGCGATCGTCGCCGCAGTCGAGGTGATCCTCTCCGACCCCAAGGTGGATGCGGTCCTGTTCAACATCTTCGGCGGCATCACCCGCTGCGACGAGGTGGCGCGCGGCCTGATCGAGGCGTTCTCCCGGGTCGACGTCGAGGTGCCGTTCGTAGTGCGACTCGACGGCACCAACGACGAGGAGGGCCGGGGGCTGCTGGCCGAGGCGAACCTGCCCAACGTCCACGTGGAGGAGACCATGCTCGGGGCGGCCGCCCGGGTCGTGGAGCTGGCGGGCGGCCGCGGCGACGGGCGCGTCGAGGTGGCGGAGTCCTCCGAGGGCATGGGCGCGGCGGGCGACCCCAGCGGAGTGGCGGACGCCGGTGAGGAGCGTTTGCCGTGAGCGTGATCGTCGACGGGGAGACCGGGCTGTGCGTGAGCGGCCTGACCGGCCGCGAGGGCTCCTTCCACGCCGCCAACAACCGCGCCTACGGGACCCAGGTGGTGGCCGGCGTCACCCCCGGCAAGGGCGGGCAGGACGTGGACGGCGTGCCGGTGTTCGACACCGTCCACGAGGCGGTGGAACGCACGGGCGCGAACACCTCGATGATCTTCGTGCCGCCTCCGTTCGCGGCCGACGCGATCCTGGAGGCCGACGACGCCGGCATCGCCACGGTCGTCTGCATCACCGAGGGCATCCCCGCTCACGACATGCTGCGGGTCTACACCCATCTTCGGCGCGGTTCGACCCGGCTCATCGGGCCCAACTGCCCCGGCGTCCTCTCGCCCGGCAAGGCGAACGTGGGGATCATCCCCGCGGCGTTCTTCTCCGAGGGCAACGTGGGGGTGGTGTCGCGCTCGGGCACGCTGACCTACCAGATCGGCCACGAGATCGCACAGCGTGGATTCGGCAACTCGTCGATCGTCGGGATCGGCGGGGACCCGATCGTCGGCTCGGACTTCATCGACGTGGTCAGCCTGTTCGAGGAGGACCCGGAGACCGAGCTGATCGTGATGTGCGGGGAGATCGGCGGCGACGCCGAGGAGCGCACCGCCGACCACATCGCCGAGCACGTCGGCAAGCCGGTCATCGGCTACATCGCCGGCTTCACCGCGCCCCCCGGCAAGACCATGGGCCACGCCGGGGCGATCGTCTCCGGCTCCCAGGGGACGGCCCAGGCCAAGGCCGAGGCGCTCGAGGCCAGGGGGGTCCGCGTCGGCCGCACGCCCACCGAGGTCGCGGAGATCGCCGCGGAGATCCTGGGCGGCGTCCGCGCCTGAGCCGGCGACGCCTCTAAGCTTGCGGCGTGAGCCCGCCGGCCAGCATCTCCTTCGCCCGAGGCGCTCCCTCCCTGGACATCGTCGACGACGCGGGTCTGCGCGCCGCGGCCGACCGCGCGTTCAGCCAGGACCCGTCGGGCGCGTTCTCGTACGGAACCTCCGGCGGCTACCGGCCGCTGCGCGACTGGATCGCCGAGCGCCACGGCGTCGACTCCGAGCGGGTCACCGTGACCAACGGCTCGATGCAGGCGGCGGCGTTCCTGTTCGACGCGCTGGTCGAGCCCGGCACCGAGGTGGTGGTCGAGCGGCCGACCTACGACCGGACGCTCCTGTCGCTGCGCGAGCGGGGGGCCCGCCTCCACACCGTCGCCGTCGAGGAGGACGGGATCGAGATCGACGAGCTGGAGCGCCGGCTCGACGGGGATGCCTCGCCCCGGCTGGCCCACATCATCCCCAACTTCCAGAACCCCACCGGGTGCACCCTCTCGGCTGACAAGCGCACCAGGCTGCTGGAGCTCGCCGAGCGTCACGGCTTCCTGATCTTCGAGGACGATCCGTATGTAGCGCTGCGCTTCGAGGGCGACCCGATCCCCTCGATGGTCGACTCCGCCCCCGACCGGGTGGTGTACGCGTCGTCGTTCTCCAAGACGATCTGTCCCGGAGTCCGGGTCGGCTACCTGATCGGCCCGCCGGACCTCATGGACGAGGTGCGCCGGCGCGCGACCAACACCTACATCTCGCCCAGCATGGTGTCGCAGGCGATCGTCAACGAGTTCTGCCGCAGCGGCGCCATGGACGCCTCGCTCGACCACGCCCGCAGCGCCCTGCGCGATCGTGCCGGCGCCCTGGCCCGGGCGCTGAGTCGCGAGCTGCCCGAGGCGCGCTTCTCGACGCCGCACGGCGGCTACTTCATGTGGGTGGAGATGCCCGAGGGCACCGACGTCGCCGGGTGGTTCGACGCCGCCTCCGAGCGCGGCGTTTCGTTCGTCAAGGGCAGCGACTTCCTCATCGAGGGCGGGGAGAACGCGATGCGCCTGGCCTACTCCGCGGTCACGCCCGAGGAGATCGACGCCGGCATCTCGCGACTGGCCGAGGCCGCCCACACCGCCGGCGCGGTCTCGTAGAAGTGATCCAAACCCCCGCGCACGCGGCGGGGGAATCGATCATCTAGCGGCCGTAGCGCTCGCGGCCGAGGACCAGCTGCTCGGGCAGCGCGGTGCGCGGCGGAGGCGACGGGTCCGCGAGGACCGAGACCGTCTCGGCGACGCTTCGGGTGAGTTCCGACCGATCGCCGCCGGCGACCTCGACGACGACGTCCTCCGCGCCCGACTCCACCACCCGGCCCTCGAGCCCGGGCGCGAGCCCCGAAGCCTTGAGGTAGTGCAGCAGGTCCTCGGCCTCGTTCTCGAAGCGCAGCACCGTGATCGTCGCGCCCGGCTGCACATCGGCCAGCGGCACGCCCTCGATGCGCTGGCCCGGAGCGATCGGGTGCCCGTGGGGGCAGGTCTTGGCGTGGCCCACCGAGGAGCGGACGTAGGCCTCGAAGCGCGGTGACATGGCGTGCTCGAGGTGCTCGGCCTCCTCGTGCACGTCGTCCCAGGGCACCCCCACCACGTCGGTCAGGAAGCGCTCGATCAGCCGGTGGCGCGAGACGATCTCCTCGGCGTGGCGCTGGCCGTCCTCGGTGAAGTGGATCGCCTTGTCGCTGTCGCGGGTGACGTAGCCGTCACGCTCCAGCCGCCCGATCATCTCGTGGACGGTCGGCGCCGACAACTGCATGGCGCGGGCCAGGTTCGCGCCGGTCATGGGGAGCCGCGCCTCGGCCAGCCAGAACAGCGACTGGAGGTACTCCTCCTCGGCCTCGGTGGCGTGATCGTCGCCCATCGGCGACAGCGTACCGGCGCCGGTCCCGCCGCATCCCGTAGGCTCGCGGCGGTGCGGATCGGGTCCGGAACCCGTGCGCTGGTCACCGGTGCGTCACGCGGCATCGGCCGCGCGCTCGCCGAGGCGCTGGCCCGGCGTGGCGCCTCGGTCGGGCTGATGGCGCGCTCG
>DATFPO010000085.1:0-2373 GCA_035264745.1 Solirubrobacteraceae bacterium
GCAGGCCGTAGACGACGCCGGGCGCGTCCAGGCCGATCCGTCGATGGCAGGCCAGCCCGATCTCCAGCCCACCGCCGAGCGCAGTGCCGTTCATGGCCGCCACCACGGGCCGGCCCAGTGTCTCCAGCGCGCGCAGTTGGCTCTTGATCTCGGCGCATCGCGCGGCGATCGCGGGCCCGGTGGCCTCGGTGGCCGCGCTGAGGGCTTCGAGGTCACCACCGGCGAAGAACGTCTTCTTGGCCGAGGTGATGATGACGCCCGCCAGCTCGTCCTTCGCAGCGACGAGTTCGTCGACGACCTCGCCCATCGCGGCGGTGTACCTGTCGTTCATGGTGTTGGCACCGCGGCCGGGGTCGTCGAGGGTCACGACGGCGATCCCGTCCGCCCCTCGCGTCCAGCGGACGGCCTTCTGCTGCTGACTCACCGTGAGGTCACCTCGTTGTCCGTTGGGTCGATCGGGCTAGGGGCAGAAGGCGACGAGTCGCCAGTCCAGGACCGGCCGGGGCTGCTCGCCGCCGGCCACGACGGAGCTGCGCAGGTGCACCAGCCGACCGCCGCCGGCCACGGGTTGCAGCTGCTCGAGGACGATCCGGCTGCGCAGGGTGTCCCCCTCGAACACCGGGCCGAGGTGGTCGCAGGAGTGCCAACCCACGACCGTGAGCAGCTGGGGAAGGGCTCGGGTGATCTGCGACAGCGCCAGACCGATGGTGTGGCCGCCGTAGACCAGCCGTCGCCCGCCGCCGGCACGGCTGTCGTGGTGGGCCGACGCGAGGTTGAGCGTGAGCCGGGCCAGCTCGGGGGCACTGGACACCACGTCCCCGCCGAGGACCTCCCACTCGGCGCCCACGTCACCGTCGGTCAGGGTCGAGCCGGGCGGCGGCTGGTCGAGCTGCCAGCCGGCGACCGGCGCGGCGAGGGCCTCCGGCGTCGCCGCGGAACCGATGACGTCCAGGTCGTCGCTGTGGCCGGTCTCGACGTGCGGGTCGCCCAGCGGGATCATCGCGCACCGCCAGAAGTCCAGGACGGGCCTGTCCTCCTGGTCGACCGTCGAGATCCGCAACGCCACCAGGCCGGTGGGAGCGCGGTCCTCCCGCCGACGGTTCTGCCGCAGGCCCTCGACCGTGACGACGGTGGAGAGGGTGTCCCCCAGTCGGGGCAGGCGCGAGAACACGAGGCCGCGGTAGAAGAGGTTGGCGCGCACGTTCTGAGTGGCCACGGTCGACTGCCCGATGGCCAGGTCCCAGACCAGGCCGGGCGCCGCGATCGGGCCGGCCCCGGTGACCCGCGCGGCGAGCCGGTGGTCCAGCGACAGTGCCAGGCGGTTCCCGACGATCGCCTGGTGCGCGGCTGCCAGTCCCGCGGTCACGGTGACCGCCGGGGCACCCGTGAACGCCTGGCTCCGGGTCAGCTCCTCGAACCAGGGCCCGCGGGCGATGCGCGCTGCGCTCACGCTCGCGGGCCGCCCGCGACGTAGAGCACCTGGCCGGAGATGAACCCGGCCGCCTCGCCGGTGAAGAAGGACACCGCGTTCGCGATGTCCGCCGGCTCACCGGCGCGCGCGACCGGGATCTGGGCCGCGCGCGCGGCCACGTAGCTGTCCCAGTCCTCGCCCAGGCGCTGCGCCGTCGCCCGGGTCATGTCCGTCAGGATGAAGCCGGGCGCGATGCAGTTGGCGGTGATCCCGAACCTGCCCAGCTCGATCGCCAGCGTCTTGGTGAAGCCCTGGACGCCCGCCTTGGCGGTGGAGTAGTTCGCCTGGCCCCGGTTGCCCAGTGCGGACGTGCTCGACAGGTTGACGATCCGCCCCCAGCCGGCCGCGACCATGTGCGACTGGACGGCCCGGCTCATCAGGAAGGCGCCACGCAGGTGCACGCCGATGACGGTGTCCCAGTCGCTCTCCGACATCTTGAACAGCAGGTTGTCGCGGGTGACGCCCGCGTTGTTGACCAGCACGGTGGGCGGACCGACGTCCTCGGCCACCCGGGCGATGGCGGCGGCGACCTGATCTGCGTCGGACACGTCCGCACCCACGGCCAGCGCCTGACCCCCGTCGGCGCGGATTGCGTCGACGGTGTCCTGGGTGTCGGACTCGTCGAGGTCCAGCACCGCGACGGTGAGCCCGTCGGCCGCGAGCCGGCGGGCGGTCGTGGCGCCGATGCCCCGAGCAGCGCCGGTCACGATGGCGATCCTGCGGGGGCCGTTCGTCATGGGTGCAGCTCCTCGGGAAGACGCAGAGTCCGGTGGGGTGGACGACGCCACGGGTCAGCTCACGCGCGCCGCGTCGCGCTGTGCGGCGAAGGCCAGAGCATCGGCCCAGGAGCCGCGACGGGCGATCTGCACCCGGTACTTCATGACGTCGGCCCGCCGGTTGAG
>DATFPO010000086.1:0-8184 GCA_035264745.1 Solirubrobacteraceae bacterium
CTCGCGCCCGATCTCGTCCCACAGGGCGCTCATGGCGCGCAGCTTCGCGTGCTCCTCGACGAAGCGCACGCCGGCGTTGACGAAGAACGAGATGCGCCCGAAGACCGTGCCCATGCGCTCCTGCGGGACCCGCTCGCGCACCTCGTCGAGGACCGCGATCGCCGTGCTCGACGAGGTGCGCCCGCGCGTCGACGAGTCGCTGATGCCCAAGGTCTTCAGCCGCATCTCCTTCTTCGTCAACGCCGGCGTGCGCTTCATCGAGGAGCACGCCAAGCTGCGTGCGATGGCCCAGCTGTGGGAGGAGATCGGCCGCGATCGCTACGAGGTCGAGGATCCCCGGCACCGCCGCTTCCGCTATGGCGTGCAGGTCAACTCGCTCGGGCTGACCGAGGCCCAGCCCGAGAACAACGTCCAGCGCATCGTGCTCGAGGCCCTGGCGGTGACCCTGGGGCGCAGCGCCCGCGCCCGGGCCATCCAGCTGCCGGCGTGGAACGAGGCGCTGGGGCTGCCGCGCCCCTGGGACCAGCAGTGGTCGCTGCGCATCCAGCAGGTGCTGGCCTACGAGACCGACCTGCTCGAGTACGCGGACGTGTTCGAGGGCTCCCGAGTCATGGAGGAGCTGGTCGCCGAGCTGGCCGCCGGGGCCCGCGCGGAGATGGCGATCGTCGAGGAGCACGGCGGGGCGGTCGAGGCGGTCCCGTACATGAAGGCGGCGCTGGTGGATTCCCACCGCGAGCGGGTCCGGCGGATCGAGTCCGGCGAGCAGACGGTGGTGGGGATCAACCGCTTCACCGAGACCGAGCCCTCGCCGCTGACCACCGACGCCGAGGGGGGGATCCTGGTGGTGGATCCGGCGGTCGAGGCCGAGCAGATCGCCGAGCTGGAGCGCTGGCGGGCCGAGCGCGACCAAACCGCGGTCGCCGAGGCCCTGCAGGAGCTGGCCCGGGTCGCCCGCCGCGAGGACGAGAGCATCTTCCCGGCCACCGTCGCGGCCGCCCGAGCCGGCGCGACCACGGGCGAGTGGGCCGGGACGCTGCGCGAGGTGTTCGGCGACTACCGCGCGCCCACCGGCGTCACCGAGGCGCTGGCGGGCGGCGGGGACGAGCAGCTGGCCGAGCTGCGAGCCGAGGTGGACAGGGTCTCCGACGCGCTGGGGCGGCGGCTGAAGTTCCTGGTCGGCAAGCCCGGCCTGGACGGCCACTCCAACGGCGCCGAGCAGATCGCGGTGCGCGCTCGGGACGTGGGCATGGACGTGGTGTACGAGGGCATCCGGCTGACCCCGTCCCAGATCTCCGCCTCGGCCCTCCAGGAGGGCGTGCACGTGATCGGGCTGTCGATCCTGTCGGGCTCGCATGCCGAGCTCATCCCGGCGGTGATGGAGGCGCTCCGGGACGCCGGCGTGGACGCGCCCGTGGTGGTGGGCGGGATCATCCCCGAGGCCGACTGGCAGGCGCTGCGGGAAGCCGGGGTGGCGTCGATCTACACGCCCAAGGACTTCGACCTCAACCGGATGATGCGCGACATCGTCGAGCTGGTGGCCGAGCACCACGGCCTCGCGGCCGCCGCGTGACGCCAGCGCGCCCGGCGCCCTCGGGGACGGAGCTCGGGACGCGGCTGCGCGAGGGCGACCTGACCGCGGCCCCGGCGGTGCTCAACCTGGTCGAGAACCGGGCGCCGGGCGGGCGCGAGGAGGTGGCGGCGCTGCTCTCCGAGGTCTCGCCTGCGGTCCTGGGCGGTGAGCCCGGGGCGCACATCGTGGGGATCACCGGCCCTCCGGGCGCCGGCAAGTCGACGCTGCTGTCCGAGCTGGTCAGGACATGGCGCTCCCGGGACCGCTCGGTGGCGGTGCTCACCGTCGACCCGACCTCCAAGCGCTCGGGGGGCGCGCTGCTGGGGGACCGGGCGCGCATCGCGTTCGATCCCTCCGATCGCCGCGTGTTCATCCGCTCGACCGCAGCCGGGGGCCAGCTCGGCGGGCTGGCGCCGGCGACTCGCGCCGCCGCCCAGGCGCTCGCGGCGGCCTTCGACGTGGTGGTCATCGAGACGGTGGGGGTCGGCCAGTCCGAGACCGACGTCGCGGACGTCGCCGACACGGTCGCCGTTGTGGTCCAGCCGGGGTCCGGCGACGTGCTGCAGTTTCTCAAGGCCGGGATCATGGAGGTCCCGGACGTGCTGGTGGTCAACAAGGCGGACCTGGGACAGGTGGCGGTCAGGGCCGAGCGGGATCTGCGTGCGGCGCTGCACGCACTCGACGCCGCCGACACCGAGGTGATCGCGGCCTCCTGCCTCCCTCCGCCCCGGGGCATCGAGGAGCTGGTCGGCGCCCTGGACGCCCATCGCGACCGCACCGACCTCCCGCGCCGGCGGCTGAGGGCGCGACGGGCCCACGCGCTGGCCGACTTCGCGGCCGAGCACGGCGAGCGCGGACTGCGGGCCCTGGGAGGCAGACGGGAGGCCGAGCGCTGGCTCGAGGGCGCCGATCCGGGGCTGGACGTGCCGGCCCTGACGCGGGCGCTCGAGGAACGCGCGATGGAGGACGCCTAGGTTGGCCCGGGACATCGGATCCGTCCTGGCCGCGTTCGTGGTGGTGGGCGCGGCCGCCCTGGCGCTGGGCGCGGCCAACCTGGGCACGGCCCTGGCCTTCGGGCAGCTCGGCTTCGCCGCCACGCTCACGTACGTGCTCGTGCGCCGCTGATCGCAGCCGGGCGCGCCCGCCGGCGCGTAGCGCCGGCGCCGGCGTTCGCCGCCCGTCATGAATTGCGGCGACACTGCTCTCGTCCGACCATGACGATGCGCGAGAGGATCTCGACCCTGCTCTCGAGCGGGCCACGACACGGCCGGCTGGCCGTCGCGGCGCTGGTGATGCGGCTGGCGGCGGGCGCCGTCTTCATCGCCTTCGGGATCGTGAAGTTCACGCGCCACGCCTCGGAGGTGGCGTCGTTTCAGGCCTACGGGTTGCCGGCGGCGGATGCGTTCGTGTACGCGATCGGCGTGGTCGAGGTCGTCGGCGGGGTGCTGCTGGTCGCCGGGCTGGCCACTCGCCCGACCGCGCTGATACTGGCCGGCGACATGGTGGGCGCGATCGTGGTCTCCGGCATCGGCCTCGGCGAGCCGGTCAGCCTCACGCTGGCCCCGGCCCTGCTGATCCTGATGGTCCTGCTGGTCTGGGTCGGCCCCGGCTCGGCCGCGCTGGACGGGCGGGTGGTCAGCCGCCGCCGCGTCCCGCCTCGACCGCCGGCGAGCGCGGGCTGAGGCACAGGTCGCCGGCGCGCTGGGCGTTGGCCTCGATCCCGTCGACGATCCGCGGCCAGACCGGGCGGGGCAGATCGTGCCCCATGCCGTCGATCAGCATCAGCTCGGCGCCCGGGATCGCCTCCGCAGTCGCCCTGGCGCCGGAGACGTTGACCAGGGGGTCGTGGGTCCCGTGGATGATCAGCGTCGGCGCCTCGATGCTGCGAAGCGCCTGGGTGCGGTCGCCCGAGGCCAGGATCGCCGCCAGCTGGTGACCGGCGCCAGCGGGATGGAAGCAGCGGTCGTAGCTGCGGCCCGCGACCTCCCGGATTCCCTCCTCGTCGAACGGGAAGCCCGGCGACCCGATCGCCCGGAATACCCGGACGGCGCGGGCGACGTTGCGGTCGCGGTCCGCCGGGGGACGCCTGACCAGGATCGGCAGCATCCGCCGCCTGGCCTGGCCCACCTTCTTGTCCCCCGTGGTGGACATGATCGAGGTCAGCGACAGCACCCGGTCCGGGTGACGGGCGGCGATGGTCTGGGCGATCATGCCTCCCATCGACGCGCCGACCACGTGCGCAGCCCCGATGCCGAGCTCGTCGAGCAGCCCGACCGCATCGTCGGCCATGTCGTCGAGGGTGTAGGCGGCCGTGATCCTGCGGCCGAGCAGCCCCGGCCACACCGCCGGCGGCCGTCCCCGGGTCTTGCTCGAGCGGCCCACGTCGCGGTTGTCGAAGCGGATGACGAAGAACCCGCGGCCGGCCAGCAGCTCGCACAGCTCGTCCCGCCACAGGATCATCTGGGCGCCCAGCCCCATCACCAGGAGCAGCGGCGGGTTCGCGGGGTCGCCAAACGTCTCGTAAGCGATGTCGAGCCCGTTGACCCGGGCGATCCGCTCGCTCATGCCTGCGAGTGTGACACGGCGCGGCCGGAGCGCGGGGTGTCGGCGGGGTGTGGGTTCATCGACTACCTTCCGCTAGATCCCGGCGGCCTGCTCCACCAAGGCGGCCAGGTCGTCCAGCCGCGGCTCGATCTCGTCGCGCGGGGCCGAGGGCAGGTAGTAAACGCATCGGTGCACGCCCGCCTCGGCGTAGGGCCGGATCTCCTCGGCCGATTCGGGGGCCAGCTGGAGGGTGACCGGGATGCGGTCGCGGCCCGCCTCGCGGGCCCGGCTCTGCAGCTTCGAGATGCGGGCCAGGAATTTCTCCTCGTCCCCCATCCGGTTGGGGAACCACTCGTCGCCGTACGCGATCACCCGCTCGTGGACCGTGCGCCCGTTGCCACCCACCAGGATCGGCGGGTGCGGCTGCTGGACCGGCTTGGGCCACGACCAGGTCGGGTCGAAGTCCACGTGGCGCCCGTGGTACTCGGCCTCGTCGTTGCTCCAGATCTCCTTCATCGCCTCGATGCGCTCTCGCATGAGCCCGAAGCGCCGTCGCGGATCGGTGCCGTGGTCCTCCATCTCCTCCTCGTTCCAGCCGGCGCCCACGCCGAACAGGAACCGCCCGCCGGAGACCCGGTCGATGCTGGCCACCTCCTTGGCGGTGGTGATCGGGTCGCGCTGCACCACCAGGCATATCCCGGTCGCGACCCGCAGGCGCTCGGTGGCGGCGGCGGCCGCGGTCAGGGCGACGAATGGGTCCAGCGTGTGGCTGTACTCCTCCGGCAGCTCGCCCCCGGGCGGGTAGGGGGTGCGCCGGCTGGTGGGAATGTGGGTGTGCTCGGGGAGGAACAGCGACTCGAAGCCCCGGTCCTCGGCCATCCGGGCCAGCTCGTCGGGGGCGATCGAGTAGTCGGTGAGGAAGATGGCGAGCCCGACCCTCATGTCGGCCGTGCACCCTACGCCAACCCGTACAGCCGCGGTCGGACCGGTACGACCGCGGGCCCGCCAGGCGCTCCCTAGACTCGCTCGGGCGATGGGAAGCCTTCACCGCAGGACCGGGGGCCACTCCTGGGAGGGCGTCGAGCCCGTGGCCTACGACGACCCGGACCTCGCCGGCGTGGAGAAGCACGAGCTGATCGGCGCGGCCGACGGGGCGCGCGACTACCGGGTCCGCTACTTCCACGTACCGGCCGGCGGGCGCACCGCCCGCGAGCGCCATCCCCACGACCACGGCGTGGTGATCGTCGCCGGGCGCGCCCGGGTGAGCCTGGGCCCCGAGACCCACGAGATGGGCCCGGGCGACACCGTCTACGTGGCGGGCGACGAGCTGCACTGCTTCGAGGCGCTCGGCGACGAGCCGCTCGGGTTCATCTGCGTGGCGGGGCCCACGCCCGGCTGAGCGCGGCTCAGAGCGGCCGGCGTCCAGCGTACCCGGCGTCGAGGTCGTGCCAGTAGGCGATCTCGTCCTCCTCGGACTCGACCCAGCAGAGGTAGACCTCACTGCCGTCGAGGATCGCGGGGAAGTCGACCAGCCCGCGATCCAGGTCGCGCAGCACCACCCCGGCGGCGGCGAGCTGCGCCGCGGCCTCGCGTAGGGCCAGGAAGCCCTCCGACACCGTGCGCCCATGCGGGCCGCCGCCGTTGCCCGAGGCGACCTGGCCGAGCGCCTCGCGGGCGTCGGAGTCCAGCATCCGGTCGCGGGCCAGGCGCATCTCCTCCAGTCGCTCCGAGACCCATCCCAGGGTGGCGTGGGCCTGCTCGAGGCTGAAGTGGCGCCGGTGGCGCATCGCGGGCCGAGGCTATCGCGCCGCCGGACCCGGTTAGGCTGGGCGGGGCCATGGCCGTGGGCGCCTTCATCTCGACCGGACGATCGCTGGAGGCGGCGGTCGAGCGCGTGCGGCTGGCCGAGACGCTGGGCTACGAGGCGGCGTACGTCACCCAACTGGCCGGGCGCGATTCGCTGACCGTGGTGACCGCGTACGCGCTGGCCACCGAGCGGATCCGCGTGGGGACCGGCGTGGTGCCCATCTACACCCGCACGCCGGCCTCGATGGCCCAGACCGCGGCGACGATCGATGAGCTGTCGGGCGGACGGTTGCACCTGGGGCTGGGCGTCTCGCACCGGCCCGTCGTCGAGGGCTGGCACGGGCAGACCATCGATCGCCCGGTGGCCGAGATGCGGGAGTACGTGGCCATCGTCAGAGCGATCCTGGCCGGAGAGGACCCGCCGGCGGGCGAGAAGTGGAGAACGGGCTTCAGGCTGGCCGGCCTGGATCCCCGACCGCAGCTGCGCATCTACGTGGCGGGGCTCTCGCCCCGCATGCTTCGCCTGGCCGGCGAGGTGGCCGACGGCGTGGTGCTGTGGCTGTGCAATCCGGAATACATCCGCGACGTGGTGGTGCAGGAAATCAGGGCGGGCCGCGAACGCGCGGACAAGGAGCTCGACGGGTTCGACATCGTGCCGGCGGTCCCCGCGGCGCTGACCGACGACGCCGGCGGAGCCTACGAGGCGATGCGCCGCGACCTGCTGCCGTACTTCGGGCTGCCGTTCTACCGCGCGATGCTCGAGCGCTCGGGCTTCGGGGACGACATCGCGGACTTCGACGCCGCCTCGGGCGACGTCGAGGCGATGCAGGCGGCGATCTCGGATCGCTTCCTGCGCGTGCTCACCGCGATCGGAGACGGGGAGGCGGTGCGCGGCGGCATCGAGCGCTACCGGCAGGCGGGCGCGACCTCGCCGTGCGTGGGGCCGATCCCCCGCACCGACTTCGAGGCCACCCTGCGGGCGGGCGCCCCGGCCGGCTAGCCGCCCGGCGCTAGGCGTCGAGCGCCGCGGACGTCCCGCGGTGGCGGCGGTACGTCTCGACCACCCAGCCAAAGGCCGGGTGATCCCTGACCGAGTCGCGGAAGGCCTCGAAGGCGTCCGGCCACCGGTCGGGCAGCCGATAGGAGAACTGCGCCGGCCGGACGAGAGGCGATAGCAGGGCGGCGGCGGTGAGGTCGGCCACCGTGAACGCATCGCCCACCATGTAGCCCTGGGGCCCCAGCTCGCCCTCGATCCGTTCGAGCGCGGCCTCGGTTCTGGCCCGGCCGACCTCGGCGCCGTCGCGGTCGATCCTCATGCTCGAGCGCATGGCGGGTGCGAGCAGCGGCATAGCCATCCGATAGGCGGCCCGGGCCGCAGGACCGCTGTCCACCGTGACAGCCTCGGCGGTGAAGCGCCGATCGGGCAGCAAGTCGTAGAACAGCGCGCGTCGCAGGTGCGGGCCGAGCTGCTCGTCGAAGTGGTCCTCGAGCGCCAGCGCGCGCCGGCGGTCGGCGGCATCCGCCGGATAGAGGGCCGGCTCCGGGCGCAGGCGCTCGGCCGCCTCGATCACCGCGGTGGAGTCGCCGATGACCCGGCCGTCGAGGACCAGGGCGGGCAGCGTGGTCCCGCCGTAGAGCCGCCGGGCCCGCAACACGTGGAGTCCCGGCAGCGACGAGCGCCGCACGTGCTCGATCCCCTTGTAGTCGAGGGCCCAGCGCGCCTTCTCGTTGTAGTGCGAGAAGCGCAGCTGCCACAGGACGGGCGCGTCGGTTCCCAATGACCGGGCTCCCCGGTGGTCAGGGCGCTCCGGGAGCCGACGGCGCGTTCGGCTGCGCGCCCGCCAGCGAGCCGACGCGCCAGCGGCCGCGCTCCTTGAGCACCCGGAACGTGTCGGTCGAGGGCTGCTGGTTGGCGGCGTCGGTGCGAACCACGGCGTACGCCAGCCGGTCGGAGCGCACGTCGACCTTCAGCACCCTGAGCCTCGGCTGGCTCGCGCCGGCCAGGCCCCGCGACAGCGCGACGTCGCACGGCACTCCGGCCTGCGCCAGGCGGTCGAGCAGCTCCTTGGCCAGCAGGTCCTTGCACAGGCGCTCGGAGTCCTTGGCCGCCACGGCCTGCCCGAAGGCCCGCAGGGTCTGGCGCACCTGGTCCTCGTCGCTCTGGCCGCAGCCCCATCCCGCCGCGGCGACCGCCACGGCCAGGCAGATCGCGATCGACCTCACCGGGTCAGCCTACCCGCGAACGCGGAGCGAGGGCGCGCCCG
>DATFPO010000087.1:0-6907 GCA_035264745.1 Solirubrobacteraceae bacterium
GATCACGATGTCCAGCCGCCCCGCCGTGGCGGCGGACCCCTCCCAGGGCGGCCTGACCCGCAGCCGGTCGCCGATCACCACCGGCGCGTGGAAGCGCTTCCAGCCGTCGAACCAGTCGTCGGGGAGCCGCTGGGTGACCACCTCGCACAGGGCCTCGCCCGCCACCGCCCGCAGCGTCGGAAGCTCCGGCAGCTCCCCCGGCGCGCCGTAGACCGCGAACTCCACCAGCTCGCCCGCGTCGGCCTCCTCGACCCCGTTCGGAGCCAGCTCCAGCAGCTCGGCCAGGACCATCTCGGCCTGGTCGCGTCGCACCCGCAGGCCGAGCCGGATCACGCCCGCAGCACGCGACGCAGCTTGGCGAAGACGCCCTCCTCTGAGCGCAGGTTCTCCTCCGAAAGCGTCGACCCCAGCTCCTCGAGCAGCTCCCGCTGGCGACCGGTCAGGTTGCGCGGAACCACCACATTGGCCATGACCCGCAGGTCGCCGCGGGGGCCACGGCGCAGCGCGGGAAGGCCTCGTCCGGACAGGCGGATGGTGTCGCCGGGCTGGGTCCCGGGGTCGAGCTGGATCTCGGTGGTGCCGTCGAGGGTCGGGACCGCGATACGGGTGCCCAATGCCGCGGCCGGCGCCGGCACGTCCACCACGGTGACGAGGTCGGTCCCGTCGCGCAGGAACCGCTCGTCCTCGCGAACCCTCACCAGGACGTAGAGGTCGCCGGCCGGGCCTCCCGCCTCGCCGGCGTGGCCCCGGCCGGCCAGGCGCAGGCGCTGCCCGTCGTCGATCCCGGGCGGGATGTCCACCGAAAGCCGGCGCAGCGCCGCCGTGCGTCCCCTACCTCGACACTCGCGGCACGGGGTCCGGGCGATCGTGCCCTCCCCGCCGCAGACGTCGCACACCGTGGCGCGCACCATCTGTCCGAACGCCGTCCGCGAGACCGCGCGCAGCTGGCCGCTGCCTCCGCAGCGCTCGCAGGTCTCGATCGGCGTTCCCGGCTCGGCCCGGTTGCCGTGACAGTGCTCACAGCGGGTGACGGCGTCGTAGGAGACCTCCGCCGACGTGCCGGTGGCCACGTCGGCCAGCTCGATGTCCACGCTGACCGCGACGTCGCCCCCCTGGACGGCACGACCCGCCCTGGCGCCGCCGAACCCGAACGGATCGCCGCCGAAGAAGGCGTCGAAGATGTCGGCGAACGAGCCGAAGCTCTCGAAGCTCGGGGCGTAGCCGCCGGAACGCAGCCCCTCGGGCCCGTAACGGTCGTAGATTCGCCGTCGCTCGGGGTCGGAGAGGACCTCGTAGGCCTCGGCCGCCTGTTTGAACTTGGCCTCGGCGTCCGGGTCGTGGGCGTTTACGTCGGGATGCAGCTCTCGGGCCAGGCGCCGGAACGCCTTCTTTATCTCGCCCTCTCCGGCGCCTCGGGAGACGCCCAACACCTCGTAGTAGTCAGCCGCCATGTCACTCGTCGTAGACGTCCTGGACGAAGCGCGAGAGCTGGAGTGCCGCGTCGCGCACGGAGCCGATCGCCGCGGCGTAGTCCATGCGCCTCGGCCCGATCACCGAGACCGTCCCCAGGCTGCGTTGGGGCAGCCCATACGCCGCCGCGACCACGGCCAGCGACCGCAGCGCGGGGGCGGCGTTCTCGCGCCCGATGCGCACGTAGACGTCCGGCTTGGAGAGGGCCCCGCGCAGGACGCCGAGCAGCGAGACCCGTCGCTCGAGCAGCTCCACCAGCTGGTTGAGCTGGGAGACGTCCTCGAAGCGGTGCTCGGTCAGAAGGCGGGCGGCCCCCTCGACGTACAGGCTGTGCTCAGCGGTGTCGGCCAGCTCGGTGAAGGCCGGGGCCAGCTCGGACAGGAACGCCTGCTCGCGGGCCGACAGCTGTTCGTCGCTCAGCCGCGCCACCAGCATGCGCGCCCCCAGCCCCAGGCCCACCAGGCGCTCGTTGAGGTAGCTGGCCGCCCACTGCGCCAGCCCCGGGTCCACCGCCTCCTCGAAGGTGAAGATGCGCTTGGTCACGCCGCCAGTCGAGGTGATGACCACGACCATGAGGACCTGTGGCTGGAGCGCGAGCACCTCGATGTGCTTGACCGTGGAGGTCTCGATCGCCGGCGCCGACACGATCGCCAGCAGGTTGGTGACCTGCGAGAGGGTCTCGGTGGTTACGCGCATCGCCTCGTCCACCTCGGTGCGCACCAGCGAGAGCGAGAGCCGGCGGTCCCGGTCATCCCTGCGAGGCAGCAGGCGATCGACGAAATACCGGTAGCCCGAGTCGGTGGGGATGCGGCCGGCCGAAGTGTGCGGATGCGACAGCAGCCCGTGCTCCTCGAGCACCGCCAGCTCGTGACGCACGGTGGACGGTCCCCACTCGACCTCGACGTCGCTGGCCAGCGACTTGGAGCCGACCGGCTGGCCGCCTTGAAGGTGCCCCTCCACGAGCTTGCGAAGGATGAGCTCTTGGCGAGCGCTGAGCATGGTCCCGATTCTAAGGACCGCTCTGGCGGGCCTGGAGCTCGCCGGCGGCACGGCGGCCGCCGGGCCGGCGCCTACGCCGCGATCGGCAGCAGGGCAACGAAGCGCTCGTCCCCACGGTGCTCGCCCAGCCAGCCCACGACCTGCAGGGCGCAGCCGCATCGGCAGGCCAAGGCCTCGAGCTCCTCGGGGCGTCCGAACGCCTCGAACTCCTCGGCGCACGTCGGATCCGAGCAGATGAGCCGCACGTGCAACATGGGCCGATGTTGGCTTCCCGCCCGGATGGAACCGATCGCGCCGGTGCGCCGCCTCCAAGGGCGTTCCGCGCCGGGCGTGGTCGGGGGAATGGACGGCCGTGTGAGGGATCTCCGGTTTGAAGAAGCGATCAGGTGGTATCCATAAACCAACGGCGAGGGCCGGTTCGGCACATAGTCCCCCGGCTCGCCCTCGCCCGTAAAGGAGAAGGGCTCGACCAGGTTCGAGCCCTTCGCCGTTCTCGGGCCGCCTAACCCGCCCGCCGGGCTCAGAGGATGATCGGCACCGCGCCGCCGTCCACCGACCAGGCCGCCCCCGTCACGTTGGAGGCGCGGGCCGAACAGAGGAACACGATCACCGCCGCCACCTCGTCCTCGCGGCCGAACCGCCCGATCGGGATCCTCGAGCGGGCGGCCTCCAGGGCCTCCTCACGACTGAGCCCGCGGGCCGCCGCCGTCTGATCGGCCAGGCCGCCCTCGGCGGTCCACAGCGGTGACTCCACGGCGCCCGGCGCCACGGCGTTGACCAGCACCCCCCGGTCGGCGTAGGCGTCGGCGAAGACGCGCGAGAGCGACAGCTGCGCGGCCTTGCTCACCGAGTAGGCGGCGTTGGTGAGCGAGGGGCGCTTGCCCGAGGACGAGCAGACGTTGACGATCCGGCCCTGGCCCCGCTCGGCCATGACCGGCGCGGCGGCGCGCATCAGCGCCAGCGGGCCCATTACGTGGAGCTCCCACTGCGCCCGCCAATCCTCCTCGCTCAGCTCTTCCAGCGGCCGCACCGCGCTGGTGCCGGCGTTGTTGACCAGCACGTCGAGGGCGCCGAAGCGCTCCTGGCAGGCGGCGGTCAGCCGCTCGCCGGCGCCCGGCTCGGTGACGTCGGCGCCGATGCCCTCGGCCCGCCCGCCGGCGCGGGTGCACTCGGCGGCGGCGCGCTCGGCCGCCGCGCCGTCGCGCCCGCACAGCAGGACGCGCGCCCCCTCCGCACAGAGCGAGCGGGCGGTCGCCAATCCGATTCCGCGCGTGGCGCCGGTCACCAGGCACACACGGCCGCTCAGCTCGAGATCCATGTCGGGATGATGTCGCGATCCAGCCCCGAGGAGGAGCCCGATGAAGTCGCACACCGTCTATCGCACCTTCGACACCGACCAGCGCCGCGAGTTCGTGCGCATCACCGAGGACGTCCAGGCCGCGGTCGACGAGTCCGGCGTGCACGAGGGGATGGTGCTGGTGTCGGCGATGCACATCACCGCGGGCGTGTGGGTCAACGACGACGAGCCGGGAATCCAGGCGGACGCGCTGGAGTGGCTGGACAAGCTCGCGCCCCCGTCATGGCGGCCCCCGGCCAACGAGGTGGCCCGAGCGCTGCTGCCGGATCCCGGCGACTACCGCCACCACCGCGGCGGCGAGGACAACGGCGACGCCCACCTCAAGAACCTCCTGGTCCATCATCAGGTGGTCCTGCCGATCACCGACGGCCGGCTGGACCTCGGTCCCTGGCAGGCGGTCTTCTACACCGAGTTCGACGGGCGCCGCCGCAAGCGGCTGGTGATCAAGGTTCTGGGAGACTGACCCGGTGGCGCGTCCCCGCCGAAGCCGGTTCCAGCGCCAGATGGAGCGGTTCGCCTCCAGTCGCGTCGGCGGCTGGTTCTTCGTCAACGTGGCGAACCGGATCGACCCGCCCCTGCTGAGACTCAGCCGGGGCCGGGTGAGCATCGCCGTAGGCCAGCCCGTCCTGCTGCTGACCACGCGGGGGGCCCGCACCGGACAGCCTCGCAGCACCCCCCTGCTCTACGGCAGCGACGGGGACCGGCTGGTTCTCGTGGCCTCGAAGGCCGGCAGCCCCCAGCACCCGGCCTGGTATCGCAACCTCAAGGCCCACCCGGAGGTCGAGGTCATCGTCAGCGGGCGCAGCGGCCGCTATCGCGCCCGCGAGGCCGAGGGGGAAGAGCGCGAGCGTCTGTGGACCAGCGCGGTCGAGCAGTACTCCGGCTATGGCGTCTACCAGGGCCGCGCGCGGGGGCGGCGCATCCCGGTGGTGGTGCTCGAGCCCGCCTGACCTGGCGCTCGAGCTAGCTCTCCCCCAGCTCCAGCACCGCCAGGAACGCCTCCTGGGGCACCTCGACCCGCCCCACCTGCTTCATCCGCCGCTTGCCCGCCTTCTGCTTCTCGAGGAGCTTGCGCTTGCGGGTGACGTCGCCGCCGTAGCACTTGGATATGACGTCCTTGCGGTAGGCCTTGATCGTCTCGCGGGCGATCACGTTGGCGCCGATCGCCGCCTGGATGGGGACGTCGTACTGCTGGCGCGGGATCTTGTCGCGCAGGCGGTCGGTCATGGCCCGCGCCGCGGCATAGGCCTTGTCGCGATGGACGATGATCGACAGCGCGTCCACCGGGTCGCCGGCCAGCAGGACGTCGAGCTTGACCAGGTCGGCCGGGTGCAGCCCGACAACGTCGTAGTCCAGCGAGGCGTAGCCGCGCGTGCGCGACTTGAGCTGGTCGAAGAAGTCGATCACCACCTCGGCGAGCGGCAGGTCGTAGGTGATCTGCACCCGCTCGGCCGACAGGTAGTGCATCCCCGAGTGCTGGCCGCGGCGCTCCTGGCACAGCTCCATCACCGCGCCGACGTACTCCTTGGGGGTGATGATCGACGCGCGGATGACCGGCTCGCGCACCTCGGCGATCTGGGCCGCGGCCGGCCAGTCGGTGGGGTTGTGGACGATCACGGTCTCCCCGTCGGTGAGCTCGACCTCGAACTCCACCGACGGCATGGTGGCCAGCAGCTCGAGGTCGTACTCGCGCTCCAAGCGCTCGCGGACGATGTCCATGTGCAGGAGGCCGAGGAACCCGCACCGGAAGCCGAACCCCAGGGCCTGCGAGGTCTCGGGCTCCCAGGAAAGCGCCGCGTCGTTGAGCGAGAGCTTCTCCAGCGCGTCGCGCAGCTCGGGAAAGCGGTCGGAGTCCAGCGGGAACAGCCCGCAGAAGACCATCGGCTTGACCTCGCGGTAGCCCGGCAGCGGCTCCACGGCGGACCGGGCCCGCGTCGTCAGGGTGTCGCCCACCCGCAGCCGAGTCACATCCTTCACGCCGGTGATCAGATAGCCCACCTCGCCCGCCGTGAGCTCGTCCGCGGGGGTCATCTGCGGTGTGAAGAAGCCGATGTCGTCGATGTCCGCCTGCGTGCCGGCCGCCATGGCCCGGATCGGCTCGCCACGGCGAAACGTCCCGTCGATGACTCGGACGTAGGCGATCACCCCGCGGTACTGGTCGAACTGGGAGTCGAAGATGAGCGCGCGGGGCGGCGCCGCCGGGTCGCCCCCCGGTGGCGGCACCCGCTCGATCAGCGCCTCGAGCACCTCGCCCACCCCCTCCCCCGTCTTGGCGCTGATCCGCCGGACCTCGTCCGGCGACTCGCCCAGCAGCTCCGCCACCTCCGCCGCAACCCGCTCGGGCTCCGCGCTGGGGAGGTCGATCTTGTTCAGGCAGGGGATGAGCTCGAGGCCGGACTCGACGGCCAGGTAGGTGTTGGCCACCGTCTGGGCCTCGACGCCCTGGGCGGCGTCCACGACCAGCAGCGCGCCCTCGCAGGCGGCCAGGGAGCGAGAGACCTCGTACGTGAAGTCGACGTGACCCGGCGTGTCGATCAGGTGCAGCCGGTAGGTGACGCCGTCGCGTGCGGTGTAGGCCACCCGCACGGCCTGGGCCTTGATCGTGATGCCACGCTCGCGCTCGAGCTCCATCGAGTCCAGCAGCTGCGGACGGTGGTTGCGCGGCTCGACGGTCTGCGTGAGCTCCAGGATCCGGTCGGCCAGGGTCGACTTGCCGTGGTCGATGTGGGCGATGATCGAGAAGTTGCGGATCCGCGATTGGTCGGTCATGGGGGGAGGGCGAAGGTTAGGGCGCGCCCGCGCGAGTCAGGCCGGGCGGGCACGCAGGCGCCGCGTCAGCAGCTCCCACATCTGGCGCCCCTCGGGGATCCTGAGCGCGGCCACGGTCAGCCCGTAGGCGGCCGTGGCGACGCCGCAGGCGGTCGCCACCGAGATCGCCTGCGCGTAGACGGCTCTCCCCAGCGCCTGGTCCAGCCCCCACCAGGTGAAGTAGGCGACCACCCCCAGCACCGTCCCGGCGACCAGCATGCGCAGGACCGCCGCGGCGGTTCGCCGTCCCTCGAAGCCACGCAGCTCGCGGCG
>DATFPO010000088.1:0-4302 GCA_035264745.1 Solirubrobacteraceae bacterium
TGGCCATCGCCGACTGGCTCCGCGAGCGCGGGGCCGGTCAGGTCGCGCTGGCCGGCTACATGCAGCTCCTCAGCCCCCGCTTCCTGGCCCGCTTCCCCGGCGCGGTGATCAACGTCCACCCCGCGCTGCTTCCCGCCTTCCGCGGGCTCGACGCCATCGGGCAGGCGCTGTCGTACGGCGTGAAGGTGTTCGGGGTCACCGTCCATCTGGTGGACGAGGGGGTCGATAGCGGGCCGATCATCCTCCAGCGCGCCGTCGAGCTGCCCGACGCTCGTGGCCCCGAGCAGGTCCGGGAGCGGCTGCGCCCGATCGAGCACGAGCTCTTGGCGGAGGGGATTCGCCTGCTCGCCCGCGGTGCGCTCTCGCTCGACCCGGGCAACCCCCGGCGCGTGGTGATCCGCGACTGATCGTCCACGCTGATCGCCGCGCGTTCTCGTATGCTCGCAGGATGGAGCAGGGCGGGACGGTGGCCGGGCAGCGCGAGATCCGAACCCACTACGCCGAGCCCGGCGAGGTCGTGGTCGAGCGGGCCCTGCTCTCGGTCTCCGACAAACGCGGCGTGGTGGAATTCGGCGCGGGGCTGGCCGAGCTTGGGGTCGAGATCGTTTCCACCGGGGGGACCGCCCGGGCGCTCGAGTCGGCCGGCGTGCCAGTTCGCGGCATCTCTGAGTTCACCGGCTTCCCGGAGATCATGGACGGCCGGGTCAAGACACTGCACCCCAAGCTCTACGCCGGCCTGCTGTGCCGCCGTGACGAGCCGTTGCATCTCAAGGCCGCGGAGGAGCGCGAGATCGAGTTCGTGGACCTCGTGTGCGTGAACCTCTATCCGTTCGAGAGCACGGCTGGGCGCCGGAGCGTGACCGACGAGGAGGCGATCGAGCAGATCGACATCGGTGGCCCGGCGATGATCCGCGCCGCCGCCAAGAATTTCCCGTTCGCCGCCGTGGTGGTCAGGCCCGAGAGCTACGACGCCGTCCTCGAGGAGCTGCGCGAGACCGATCGCCGGGTCTCGCTGCCGACGCGGGAGAGCCTGGCCAGCGAGGCGTTCGCCTACACCGCCCGCTACGACACCTCGATCGCGCGCTGGTTCGCCGAGCGTCGCGAGGAGTTCCCTCCGCTCTACGTCCGGGCGTTCGAGAAGGTCCTCGACCTCCCCTACGGCGAGAACCCCCACCAGCGTGCCGCCTACTACTCCCAGGTGGGTGCCCGCATGCACGTGCTCTCGATGGTCAAGCAGCACGGGGGCAAACCGCTCTCGTTCAACAACATCCTGGATCTCAACGCGGCGCGCCTGCTGGCGCACGAGTTCCAGGTGCCGGCCTGCGCGATCATCAAGCACAACAACCCGTGCGGCTGCGCCCTGGGGGAGACCGGGCTCGAGGCCTACCGCCGAGCCTTCGCGGCGGACCCGATGAGCGCCTTCGGAGGGGTCATCTGCATCAACCGGGCGGTCGATCGTGAGCTGGCCGAGGCGGTGTCCCAGCAGTTCGCCGAGGTGATCTTCGCTCCCGCCTACACCGAGAACGCCCTGGAGCTCCTGCTGTCCGAGCGGCCCAACCTCCGCGTGCTCGAGGACGACGAGCGCCGCGCCATGAACGTCCGCGAGCAGGAGACCAAGCGGGTGATCGGCGGGCTGCTGGTCCAGGACCGTGACATGGACCTCGAGGAGCGCGGCGAGATGCAGGTGGTGACCGAGCGCCATCCCACCAACGCCGAATGGGACGAGCTGCTGTTCGCCTGGCGGGTGTGCAAGCACGTGCGCTCCAACGCCATCGTGCTCTCCCGAGGCCTGGTCACGGCCGGCATCGGCGCCGGCCAGATGAGCCGGGTGGACTCGGTCCGCCTGGCGATCGAGAAGTCCCAGGGGCCGCTCGAGGGGGCGGCGATGGCGTCCGACGCCTTCTTCCCGTTCGCCGACGGGCCGCAGCTGGCGATCGACGCCGGCATCAGCGCCGTCATCCAGCCGGGGGGCTCGGTCCGCGACCCCGAGGTGGTGGAGGCGGCCGACCGCGCGGGGATCGCGATGGTGTTCACCAGCCGCCGCCATTTCCGCCATTAGCAGGCAGTTTCCGGAGGGCAGGTCCAGCCGCCCGCCCGTCGTCTAGCCTGGTCGCGGCGCCCAGGCTCCGACGAGCGGCGAGGTCATGCTTCTGGTCTCCAGCCAACGACCCACCCGTCAGCCGACGCGGCTCAACTACCTCCGGCGGCGCACCGTGGCCGGCGCGGCGGCCGCCGGCGTCCTGGTCGCGCTGGTGGGAGCCGTGCGCGGGGATCCGCCCTCCAGGCTGGAGGCGCAGGCGGTGTCCCTCTCCTCTGCCCAGCAGGCCCAACTGCCGTGGCGGGCGGTGGTGACCGACGGCGCCGCCGGCGTGCTCGACGGCCGCGGACTGCCCTCGGCCACCGCCCAGAGCGCCGCTCTGGAGCGCTACCGGGCGATCGGGCTGCCGATCTACTGCGCCGGCGGCCGCGGCCACTACGCGGCGCTGACGTTCGACGACGGCCCGAGCAGCTACAGCCCCCAGGTGCTGGACATGCTGCGCCGGGCCGGCGCCGAGGCGACCTTCTTCGTGATCGGCGGCCAGATTCCCGGGGCCACCGGGATCGTGCGACGACAGGCCCGGGCGGGCACGGTCGGCGATCACACCTGGGACCACGTCAACCTCACCCGGATGTCGGCCGGCGACGTCGCCTCGGAGCTGGACCGGACCCGCCGGGCGATCGAGCGCACGGCGCACCAGCCGGTCACGCTCGTCCGCGCCCCCTACGGCGCCCGGGACGCGGTGCTCGACGCCAGGATCCGCCAGCTCGGCTTCGTGCACGTGCTGTGGGACGTGGACACCCGCGACTCGGTGGGGGCGGGCACCACCGGCATCGTCCAGAACGCCGAGTCCGGCCTCGCGCCGGGCGCGATCGTACTCATGCACGAGACCTCAGACCGGTCCCTGGCGGCGCTTCCGCAGGTCCTGGTGGCGGCCCGGCGCAAGCACCTGCGGCTGGTCACGGCCCCCCAGCTGCTCGCCCTCGACCCTCCGCCGGACGCGCTGGTCAGGGCCGGAGGCGTGGGCTGCGAGGACCGCGAGCATTACCGGCGCGAGGAGGACGCCGGCGGCATGCGCCTGTCGGCGAATGGCGGGGCCACCCGCTGACTACACTCATCGCAGGGCCGTTAGCTCAACTGGTAGAGCGAGGGACTTCAGGAATGGAGCGCTAGACGGGAAACCGCTAGTTGGTCGGCAGCTATATGCTGGGACGCCCTGAGAGCCTGGGGTACCGAGGGGTAACAATCCTCAGGATTGGGCTATCAGCAGGCAACCCTCCGGGGGAGCCCTCAGAGGCCATACGCTGCCCACCCTAACGTCGAGCCGAGGGTGAAGAGATGGTCCAGACCGCAACACGGTCCCCACTGGCGGGCCGTGGCCGGTGAAAGCCGGTGCGGCAAGTTAATCCCGTGGTTCTGGGTTCGAGTCCCAGGCGGCCCATCGCGTTTCACCGGCGCCGCCGGGCCGTCCAATGACTCAACCCCACCGCCTCGTCCCTCAGAAGCCGTCGTTCCCCCGCCTCGAGGAGGAGGTGCTGGGCCGCTGGCGCGAGCACGACGTGTTCCACGAGTCGGTCCGCCGCCGGGAGGGGGCGCCGGACTGGGTCTTCTACGAGGGGCCGCCCACCGCCAACGGACGTCCCGGCTCCCACCACGTGCTCTCGCGGGTGTTCAAGGACCTCTATCCCCGCTATCGGACCATGCGGGGATACCGGGTGGAGCGCAAGGGCGGCTGGGACTGCCACGGCCTGCCGGTGGAGATCGAGGTCGAGAAGCAGCTCGGGATCGCCTCCAAGGACGAGATCGAGCGCTACGGGATCGCCGAGTTCAACGCCCGCTGCCGCGAGTCGGTGTTCGAGTTCCTCGAGGACTGGAACCGGCTCACGGAGAGGATCGGGTTCTGGATCGACCTCGACGACGCCTATCGCACGCTGGACCGCGATTACATCGAGTCGGTGTGGTGGGCGCTGCGCCAGATCTGGGACCGGGGGCTGCTGTCCGAGGGGCACAAGGTCGTCCCCTACTGCCCCCGCTGCGGCACCACCCTCTCTTCGCACGAGGTGGCCCTGGGCTACCGGGACGTCGTCGACCCCTCGGTATACGTCCGCCTGCCCGTCCGCGGGGCCCGTCCGCCCCTGGAGGAGGGCGACGAGCTGGTGGTCTGGACCACCACACCCTGGACGCTGGTCTCCAACGCGGCGGTGGCCGTCGACCCCGAGCTGACGTACGTGCGGGCGCGCTCCGCCGGTTCCGTGCTGGTCGTC
>DATFPO010000089.1:0-5514 GCA_035264745.1 Solirubrobacteraceae bacterium
CCCGAGTTCGACGGGCGGATCGTCGGCGTGCCGTTCTCGTTCAAGGAGCGCACACCCGGCGAGTCGGCGGTGGGATCGCCGCTGGTGGCCTACGCGGCGGATCCCGAGCGCACGGCGAGGCTGGCCGAGCTGGCGGTGCGCCTGGCTCGGCTCAGGCGGCGCCCGGCGGCGCATGCCCGGCTGGCGGTCGTGCTGTCCAACTACCCGACCCGGCATTCGCGGGTGGGAAACGCGGTCGGGCTCGACACCCCGGCCAGCGCGCTCGTGGTGCTGGACGCCCTCCGCCAGGCGGGCTACCGAGTCGATTGCCGGTTCGACTCGGGAGACGAGCTGGTGCACGCGCTGATCGAGGCGGGCGGTCACGACGAGGAGTTCCTGACCGACGACCAGCTGCGCCGCGCGGGGGCACGCCTGGACACCGGGCGCTACGCGGAGTGGTTCTCGGCGCTGCCGGCCGAGCTGCGCGACGCGGTGGTGGAGCACTGGGGCGAGCCGCCCGGGGACCTCTACGTCGACGACGGCGAGCTGGTGATGGCCGGCCTGGAGCTGGGCAACGTGGTGCTGGCCATCCAGCCACCGCGTGGATTCGGCGAGAACCCGGTGGCGATCTACCACGACCCGGACCTCCCCCCCACGCACCACTACCTGGCGGCGTACTGGTGGCTGGACCGGGTGTTCGGAGCCGACGCGGTCATCCACCTGGGCAAGCACGGGACGCTCGAGTGGCTCCCGGGCAAGGGGCTCGGGCTTTCGGGCTCGTGCGCGCCCGACGCCGTGCTGGGCTCGCTGCCGCTGTTCTACCCCTTCGTGGTCAACGACCCGGGCGAGGGCGAGCAGGCCAAGCGCCGAGCCCACGCCGTGGTCATCGACCACCTGGTCGCCCCGATGGCCCGGGCGGAGACCTACGACGAGCTGGCGCGGCTCGAGCAGCTGCTCGACGAGTACGCGCAGCTCGAGGCCCTGGACCCGGACAAGCTTCCCGCCCTGGCCGGGCGCATCTGGGAGCTGGTGCGCCGGGCGCAGCTCCACCACGACCTGGAGGTCGAGTCGCGTCCGGACGACTTCGCCGGGTTCATCAACCACCTGGACGGCTACCTGTGCGAGGTCAAGGACCTGCAGATCCGCGACGGCCTCCACGTCCTCGGCCAGGCGCCCGCCGGCGACCAGCGGCTCGCGATGGTCGGGGCGATCCTGCGCCTGGGGGCGGGCCGGGTGCCCGGGCTGCGCCGCTCCGTGGGGGCGGCGTTCGGGCTCGACGAGCCGTCGCTGGCCGCGGACGGAGGGGCCCGCGTGCCCGGCCCGCCCGCGCTCTGCGAGCGCTTCCCCGGGCCGGCCGTCACCGCCGCCGACCTGGTGGACCGCCTCGAGGACGCCCAGCGCGCGCTGCTGGTCGCCCTGGAGGCGCGCGGGTTCGACCACGACGCCTGCGAGACGGTGTGTCGGGAGGTCCTCGGCCGCCGCGACGACGGCGTGGTCGCCGCCCTGGGCTTCGCCTGCCGGGAGGTGGTGCCGCGCCTGGAGCGCACAGGCGACGAGGTGGACAACCTCCTGCGGGGGCTGGCGGGCCGCTTCGTCCCCTCCGGCCCGTCCGGCTCTCCGACCCGGGGCCTGGTCAACGTGCTGCCGACTGGGCGCAACTTCTACTCGGTCGATCCCCGGGCGCTCCCCTCCGAGCTGTCGTACGAGACCGGGATCCGCCTGGCCGACGACCTGCTGGCCCGGCACCTGGCCGAGGACGGCTCCCTTCCGGACACCGTGGGCATCGTGGTCTGGGGCACCGCGGCGATGCGCACCCATGGCGACGACGTCGCCGAGATACTCGCCCTGGTCGGGGTGCGGCCGGTCTGGAACCCGGAGTCCCGCCGCGTCACCGGCCTCGAGGTCGTGCCGCTGGACGACCTGGGGCGCCCGCGGATCGACGTGACCGTCCGGATCTCCGGCTTCTTCCGTGACGCGTTTCCCCACCTCGTCCGGCTGATCGACGAGGCGATGGTCACGGTGGCGGCGCTCGACGAGCCGCCCGAGCTCAACTTCGTCCGCCGCCATGCCCTGGCGGATCGCGACCGGCTGGTGGCCGAGCTGGGCGAGCAGCCGGCCTGGCGCCGGGCCACCACGCGGGTGTTCGGCTCCAAGCCGGGCGCCTACGGCGCCGGCCTGCTGCCGTTGATCGACGCGCGCAACTGGCGGACCGACGCCGACCTGGCCGAGGTCTACGAGGTGTGGGGCGGCTACGCCTACGGCGACGGCCTGGACGGCGTGGAGGCGCGCGCGGCGATGCGCGACTGCTTCGCGCGCATCGACGTGGCGGTCAAGAATGTCGACACCCGCGAGCACGACCTGTTCGACTCCGACGACTTCTTCCAGTACCACGGCGGGATGGTGGCGGCGGTCCGCGCCCTCACCGGCGCGGAGCCCCGGGCCTACGTCGGCGACTCCTCCGACCCGGGCCGGGTGCGGACCCGCAGCCTCCAGGAGGAGACGCGTCGGGTGTTCCGGTCTCGGGTGGCCAACCCGCGGTGGATCTCCGCGATGAGGCGCCACGGCTACAAGGGGGCGTTCGAGCTGTCGGCGACCGTCGACTACCTGTTCGGTTACGACGCCACCGCCGGGGTGGTCGACGACTGGATGTACCAGGCGCTGGCCGAGAAATACGTGCTGGACGACGACGTGGCGCGGTTCATGCGCGACTCCAACCCCTGGGCGCTGCGCGCGATCTGCGAGCGCCTGATGGAGGCGGCCGACCGCGGCCTGTGGGAGGAGCCGGGCGAGGGGACGCTCGACCGGCTGCGCGACTCCTACCTGGAGCTGGAGGGCGACCTGGAGGAGGTGGCGTGAGCCCGCCCGAGTACCCCTTCTCGGCCCTGGTCGGCCAGGACGAGCTGCGCACCGCCCTGCTGGCCAACGCGGTGAGCCCCGCCATCGGCGGGGTGCTGGTCCGGGGCGAGAAGGGGACCGCCAAGTCGACGGCGGTGCGCTCCCTGGTGCGCCTGCTCCCCGACGTGGACGTGGTGGCCGGCTGCCCGTATTCGTGTGACCCGGTCGCGCCGGACCCCTCCTGCCCGGCCGGCCCCCACCCCGCCGACGCGCCGTCGCGGCGCCGGCCGGTCCGGCTGGTCGGGCTGCCGGTGGGTGCGAGCACGGACCGCCTGGCCGGCTCGCTGGACCTCGAGCGCGCGCTGGTGGACGGCGTGAGGGCGTTCGAGCCGGGACTGCTGGCCGCCGCCCATCGCGGGGTCCTGTACGTCGACGAGGTCAACCTGCTGCCCGACCACCTGGTCGACCTGCTGCTCGACGCCGCCGCGCTGGGCGTCAACTACGTCGAGCGCGAGGGGGTCAGCGTCCGACACGCGGCGCACTTCGTGCTGGTCGGGACCATGAACCCGGAGGAGGGCGAGCTGCGCCCCCAGCTTCTCGACCGGTTCGGGATCAGCGTCGATGTCCGGGCCAGCCGCGACGCCCCCCAGCGCGCCGAGGTGGTGCGCAGGCGGCTGGCCTTCGAGGCCGACCCGGAGGCGTTCGCGGCCCGGTTCGCGGCCGACGACCGCCGTGTCGGCCAGCGGCTTCGAGCCGCTCGGGCGGCGCTCCCGGGGGTTCGCTGTGCGGACCCGGTGATCGCCCGCATCGCCGCGACCTGCGCGGCGCTCGAGGTGGACGGCCTGCGGGCGGACATCGTGGCCGCCAAGACCGCCGCCGCGCTGGCCGCCCTGGACGGAGCGCCGGAGGTGGGCGACGACCACGTGCGCCGCGCCGCCCGCCTGGCTCTGGCCCACCGCCGCCGCCGCGGACCGCTCGAGCAGCCCGGCCTGGACGACGCCCAGCTCGACCGAGCCCTGGGCGAGGGGCCCGACGACCAGCCGCCCCCGGAACCCGGCGGTGGCGCCTCCCCGCCGGGTGCGCCCGGCGCCGACGGCAACGGGTCCGGGGGCGGGCCGGAGAACGCGAGCGCTCCGGCGCCCTCCCCGGCCGCGGCGAGCGGCGAGGCGGCCGGGGCGACCCCGCCGCGCGGGCGGGAGGGCGAGCGCGTGGAGGCCCCGGCGGGCGAGTTCGCCGCGCCGGGGCTCGAGCTACCGGGGGCCGGCGCGGGCGCGGCGGGCCGCCGCAGCCGAGCCACGGCCGAGAGCGGCCGCCCGGTCGGCGACCGCCCGCGCGAGGACCAGGGCGACCTGGCGCTCCTGGCCACGGTGCGGGCGGCAGCGCCGCACCAGCGCGCCCGCGGGCGCCGGGGCCCCGGCCTGGCCCTGCGCCCGACGGACCTGCGGGCGCCGGTGCGCGAGGGCCGCGAGGGCAACCTGGTGCTGTTCGTCGTCGACGCCAGCGGGTCGATGGGCGCGCGCCGACGGATGCGCGCGGTCAAGGCGGCGGTCCTGACGCTGCTGGTGGACGCCTATCAGCGCCGGGATCGCGTGGGGCTGATCAGCTTCCGGGGAGACGGCGCCGACGAGCTCCTGGCTCCGACCGCCAGCGTCGAGGTCGGCGCGCGCCGCCTGGCCGAGCTCCCCACCGGCGGGCGCACCCCGCTCGCCGCCGGCCTGACCCGGGCGAGCGAGGTGATCCGCTCCGAGCGGCTGCGCGACCCCCGCCGCCGTCCGCTGGTCCTCCTGGTGACCGACGGGCGGGCCAACGCGCCCGCGCCCGACCCCGCCGCCGCCGCCCGTGGCGCCGCGGCGGCGCTGACCGCGGCGGGAGCGGGGCTGGTGGTCGTGGACACTGAGAACGGGCCGGCTCGCCTCGGGCTGGCCGCGGCGCTGGCGGCGGCGGTGGGCGCGCCTCGGCTGGGGCTCGACGCCCTGGCCGGCGACGGGGTGAGCGGCCTGGTCCAGGCGACCGGGCGGAGGGCGGCATGACCGCAGCGCCGGTTCGGCGCAAGCCGCGCGACCGCCCGCTGCTGGCGGTGATCACCGGCGAGGGCAAGGGGAAGTCGACCTCGGCGTTCGGGATCATGCTCCGCGCCTGGGCGCGCGACTACCGCGTCGGGGTCTTCCAGTTCGTCAAGTCCGGGAAATGGAAGGTGGGCGAGCACAAGGCCGCGCTCGCCCTGGGCGGAATCGACTGGGAGAAGATGGGCGACGGCTGGACGTGGACCTCTCGCGACCTCGAGCAGAGCGCCGACCTGGCGCGCGAGGGCTGGGACGAGGTCCGGCGCCGGATCGAGACCGAGCGCTACGAGCTCCTGCTGCTCGACGAGTTCACCTACCCGATGACCTTCGGCTGGGTGGACACCGGCGAGGTGGTGGACGTGCTGGTCAACCGTCCCGGCTTCCAGCACGTGATCGTCACCGGCCGGGACGCCCCCGCCGACCTGATCGAGGCCGCTGACCTGGTCAGCGAGGTGCGCAAGGTCAAGCACCCGTTCGACCAGGGCATCCGCGGCCAGCAGGGGATCGAGTGGTGAGGCTGCCCCGCCTGGTGATCGCCGGGACCGGGTCGGGCGTCGGCAAGACGACCGTGGCCACCGGGCTGATGGCCGCGTTCGCGGCCCGGGGCCTCGAGGTGGCCGGGTTCAAGGTGGGGCCC
>DATFPO010000090.1:0-7516 GCA_035264745.1 Solirubrobacteraceae bacterium
GGCCCCGGCCCGCGCCGGGGCGGGTCGAGCGGCTGGCCATCGGCGTGCGTGACCGCCTCGCCGCGCAGCTCTTAGTGCTCACGGCGCCGGCGGAGTTGATGCTGGCGCCCCGCCGGCTGCTGTCGGCGGCCGGCGAGGCCCGTCGCGTGGGCGCTGCGCTGGCCGACTCGCTGCGGCCGGCGACGCCGGTCGGCCCGCTGAACCAGCCGACGTCCCCGCTGCGTCACGTGGCGCTGCTCGACCGCCCGCTCGACGACCTTCGGCAGGTCAAATCGCACTTCCAGACCACCGTCAACGACGTCGTGCTGGCGGTCTGCGCCGGCGGCATCCGCCGCTTCCTGGAGCGCCGCGGACAGCCGGCGGTGCCGCTGAAGACCATGGTCCCGGTGAGCGTGCGCCCGGACGGCTCCGACGGCGAGCTGGGCAACCAGATCTCGTTCATCTTCGTCGACCTCCCGTGCCACGAGGCCGATCCGGTGATGCGGCTGTACGACGTGCACCGGGCCACCAGCGACCGCAAGCGCGCGGGTGAGTCGGAGGGGGCCGACCGGGTGCTGCGAGCGCTGTCTTACGTGCCGGGGCCGGTGCAGCGGGCGGCCTCCCGCATGGCGGCCAGCGAGCGCGCGTTCAACCTGACCATCTCCAACATCCCCGGACCGGCGCAGCCGCTGTACATGCTCGGCTGCCGGCTGGAGAGCGCGTATCCGGTCGTGCCGCTGGCCGATCGCCACGCGCTGTCGATCGGCATGCACACCAGCGGGGGCGGCGCCTTCTTCGGGCTGTACGCCGACCGCAAGGCGCTGCCCGACTCGGACCGCCTGGCGCGCGACATCGACGAGTCGATCGACGAGCTGGTCGAGCTGGCGGCATAGCGGCCAGACCGCCTGCGAGGCGACCGGGCTTCCGCCCCCCGGCCCCTGCGCCCGCAGCTCCAGTCGCCTTGGCAGCACCGAGATCGCTGTGGGCGCAGGGGCAGTTAGTACCCTGCGGGTATGCGCGATGAAGCCACCTTCAGGGTCAAGGCGGGACTCGCCGAGATGCTCAAGGGCGGCGTGATCATGGACGTCGTCACGCCCGAGGAGGCGCAGATCGCCGAGGAGGCGGGGGCGGCGGCGGTGATGGCGCTCGAGCGCGTCCCGGCCGACATCCGCCGTGACGGCGGCGTCGCCCGGATGGCCGACCCGGTGGTGATCCGGGCGATCCAGGATGCGGTCACGATCCCGGTGATGGCGAAGGCCCGCATCGGCCACTTCGCCGAGGCCCAGGTTCTCGAGGCGCTGGAGGTGGACTACGTCGACGAGTCCGAGGTGCTCACGCCCGCCGACGAGGCCCACCACATCGACAAGTGGGGCTTCAAGGTGCCCTTCGTCTGCGGCGCCACCAATCTGGGGGAGGCTCTGCGCCGGATCTCCGAGGGCGCCGCGATGATCCGCTCCAAGGGCGAGGCCGGCACCGGCGACGTGGTGGAGGCGGTCCGCCACATGCGGGCCATCACCGCCGAGGTCCGTCGGCTGGGCACCCTGGACGAGCCGGGCCTGGCCGGCGCGGCGCGCGACCTGCGCGCCCCCCTCGACCTGGTCCGCCAGGTCGCCAGGGAGGGCCGCCTGCCGGTGGTCCTCTTCTGCGCTGGGGGCATCGCCACGCCCGCCGACGCCGCGCTGATGATGCAACTGGGCGCCGAGGGGATCTTCGTGGGGTCGGGGATCTTCAAGTCGCAGGATCCGCCGATGCGGGCGCGGGCGATAGTGGAGGCGACAACCCACCACTCCGATCCCATCCGCGTGGCGCGGGCCTCGGAGGCGCTGGGCGGCGCCATGGAGAGCCTCGAGGCGCGAAAGCTGGCCGACGAGCAGCTGCTGTCGCCGCGCGGCTGGTAGCCGGCGAGATGGCGCCGGTGGTCGGGGTCCTCGCCCTGCAGGGCGACTTCGAGGCCCACGCCGCGGTGCTGCGCGACCTGGGCGCCGAGCCGCGCGAGGTCCGCGTGCCCGCCGACCTGGAGGGGATCGACGGGCTGATCGTGCCCGGCGGCGAGTCGACGGTCATGTCACGCGGCATCCAGCGCGAGGGGCTGGCGGAGCCCATTCGCGACCTGGCCGGCGCGGGGGCGCCGGTCCTCGGCACCTGCGCCGGGCTGATCATGCTCGACCGCGACCACCTGGACCTGATCGACATCCGTGCCCGCCGCAACGCGTTCGGGCGCCAGGTGCGCTCGTTCGAGGCCGAGCTCGACGTCGGCGGAATCGAGGGCGGGCCGGTGCGAGCGGTGTTCATCCGGGCGCCTTGGATCGATGAGCACGGCCCCGAGGTCGAGGTGCTGGCTCGGGTCGAGGGGCATCCGGTCGCCGCCAGCCAGGACGGGATCACCGTCGTGGCCTTCCATCCGGAGCTGAGCTCGGACCGGCGGGTTCACGAGCGCTTCCTGGAGTCGGTGCGCGCCTGCGCCCAGGCGCGGGCCTGACGCGACCGATGCGGCCGGCGCCGACCCCGCCGGCTCAGACCGCGAGGCCGTGGCGCATGGTGTTCTCGCTCACCACCCGCGGCTCGACGAACTGAAGCAGGTAGTCCGGCCCGCCCGCCTTGGTCCCGGTCCCGGACAGGCGGTTGCCTCCGAACGGCTGGCGGCCCACCATGGCGCCGGTGATCGGGCGGTTGACGTAGAGGTTGCCCACCGGAAGCCGGCGGACCACCGCCTCCACGGTCGCGGGGTCGCGGGCGAACAGGCCACCGGTCAGCGCGTATCGCAGGTCCTCCACGACCCCGCAGGCGGCGTCGACGTCGGGCACGCGCTCCAGGGTGAGCAGCGGACCGAACACCTCCTCGGACAGGACGGGCGAGCCGGCGGGAATGTCGCTGGCCAGGGTCGGGGCGCAGAACCAGCCCTGCGGCGGGAGGTCGTCACGCCGGGCGACGATCGTGCCCTCGGCGGCCGCCCGGTCGGCATAGCCGTCGACGCGCCGCTTGGCGTCGCGCTCGATCACCGGCGGTACCTGGGTGGCCAGCTGTTGCGCCTGGCCGACCACCAGCAGCTCGACGGCGCCGCCGAGGCGCTCTAGCAACGGGTCGGCCACCGCCTCGTGGGCGAGGACCCGGGCCGCGGCCGAGCACTTCTGCCCGGCGTATCCGAACGCCGACGACACGATGGCCGGGACCGCCTCGTCGAGGTCGGCGTCGGAGTCGACGATCACGCAGTTCTTCCCGCCCATCTCGGCGATCACCCGCTTGAGGTGCGCCTGCCCGGGTTGGATCCGCGCCGCCGCCTCGACGATCTCCCTGCCCACGGCGGCGGAGCCGGTGAAGGCGATCGTGTGGACGTCGGGATGGCGCACCAGCGCGGCGCCGACGTCGCCCTCGCCGGGCAGGAGGCCCAGCGCGTCGGCGGGCACCCCGCCGTCCCGCAGCGCGCGGACCAGCTCGCGAGCGCACCCCGGCGACTGCTCGGCGGGCTTGAGGATCGCCGCGTTGCCGGTGGCCAGCGCCGCCGACACCATCCCGGCGGGTATGGCGATCGGGAAGTTCCACGGCGAGATGACCGCCGCCACCCCGCGGCCGACGTAGCGCATCCGATTGCGCTCCCCGGGCACTTGGAGGAGGGGCGGGCCGGCGTCGAGCTCCAGCGCCCCGCGCGCGTAGTACTCCAGGAAGTCGATCGCCTCGCAGACGTCGGCGTCCGCCTCCGCCCAGGGCTTCGCACACTCGCGGACCTCGAGCGCGGCCAGCTCTCGGCGGCGCTCGCGCATGCGCGCGGCGGCCTCGGTCAGCGCCCGGGCCCGGTCGGCGGGCGGACGCGCGCTCCAGGCGGCGAACCCGCGCTGCGCGGTGGCGACCGCGGCCTCCACGTCGGCCTGCGAGGCGCGGCCGGCGAGCGCCACCAGCCGGTCCGGGCGCCCCGGATCGGTCGACTCGAGTCCCTCCGCCGATCCCTCGTCCTCGCCGATCAGCACACCCGCCCGCACGGGCAACCGGCGGTCCAGCTCGTCCAGCGCTTGGCCCAGCGACTCCCTGACCGACGCCCGGCGGAGTTCGAGCACCGGCTCGTTGGCGAACTCCCTCACGGCGCGGCCAGCAGCTCCTCGACCTCGGCGCCCCGGGCACGCTCGTGCAGGAACGACTCGTTGGCGGTGTTCTCCAGCAGCCGGCGCACGAGGTAGGCCATGCCGGAGACCAGGTCGCCCACCGGGCAGTAGGTCCGCACCCGCAGCCCGCTTGCCGCCAGGGCGTCCTGCAGCTCGTCGCCCAGGCCGCGCAGCACCTGCAGCTCGAGGTCGCGGTCGTCGCCTCCGGTCATTCGGTTGTAGGCGATGGCGTGCGCCACCGAGCGCAGGTTGTGCGAGGCCACCGCGACCCGCACCGCCGGGCGCGCGTCGAGCAGCCGCCGGGTGAGCGTCTCGAAATTGCGGTCGCAGTCGGACTTGTTCTCGAACACCGGGGTCGGCCATCCGTGTCGGTGCGCCTCGATCACCTCCTGGTCCCAGTACGCGCCCTTGACCAGCCGCACGGCGAGGGGAAGCGACCGGGGGTGGCGCCCGGCCCACTCCAGGATGCGCTCGAGCTGCTCGAGCGAGTCGCGCAGGTAGGCCTGCAGCACGACGCCGGCCGAGGGCCCGGCCTCGAAGCTCGGTTCGGAGAGCAGGTCGAGGACCACCGCCAGGACCGCTTCGCGGGAGTCCAGCGACTCCATGTCGATGTGCAGGTGAGCCCCGAGCTCATCGGCGAGTGCGGCCAGACCGCGTAGCCGATCCAGCGCATCGCGCTCGCCCTCCTCTGGAGCGTCCGGCCGCAGCAATGGCGTGAGCGCCGACACCTTCACCGACAGGTTGGCGCGCGGAACGGATCCGACGCCGTCGCTTTCGAGGATCGGTCGGGCCGGAAGCCGGGCGTACACCCCGGCCAGCTCGCGGAGGGCGTCTCGGCAGCGCTCGGCGTAGCGGTCGGCCTCGCCGGTGGTCACCGTGGCCTCGCCCAGCAGGTCGACCGTGGTGGCCACTCCGCGTCGCCACAGCGACCTGAGCAGCCCGGAGATCTCGCGCGGCGTCTCACCGACGATGAAGCGGTGGGCGATGTGCTTGACGCCCGCCGCCGCGGCGGCGCCCAGCGCCGCCCGCCCGGCGCGGGTGTCGGCGACCCGCAGCGCCGCCTCGAGCGGTGGCGGCCGGTCGTCGACCTGGGTGAGGAAGCTGGTCAGGTGGCGGGCCAGGTCGTCCAGCGACCGGCAGGCGGGGGCCACGTCCACGAAGCGAAACAGCGCGGCGCGCAGCCCGGCGTCCTCGGAGGCGAGCTGGAGGGCCCGGTCGTCCAGTGCCTTGAGCGGATGGCGGGCCATGGACGGCATCGCGGCCGCCAGCTCGCGGCCGGTTTGCTGGACGCGAGTCTCCAGCCCGTCGGCCATGGGCCCAAGATACCCGCGACCCGGGGCGCTCCCGGCCTGCGCCGTCCGGTCGGCGCTCACCGCCCGGCGCGGCTCTAGACTGGTTGTCCGTCCCGCCCTCTGGGGCGGACCGCCCGCTGGCCGCACCAAGCATGGCGACGACCCAAGAGGAACCGACGCCCCTGCCCGAGCCGCGCTCGCTGGAGCTGCTCAGCGTGGTCGCCCCGATGTACAACGAGGAGGCGACGGCCGAGGCGTTCTATCAGCGGGTTCAGGGCGCCCTCGCCGGCATCCCGTTCGAGCTGGTGGTGGTGGACGACGGCTCGACCGACTCGACCCCCCGGATCCTCGACCGGCTGGCGGCCGAGGATCCGCGCGTCCGGGTGGTCTACCTGTCGCGCAACTTCGGCCACCAGACCGCGATCACCGCCGGCCTCGACCACGCCCGCGGCGATGCCGTGGTGATGATCGACGCCGATCTCCAGGACCCCCCCGAGGTGATACCGCGGCTGGTCGATCAGTGGCGCCGAGGGTCCGACGTCGTGTACGCGGTCCGCGAGCACCGCGCCGGCGAGACCCGCTTGAAGCTGGTGACCGCGCGCTGGTTCTACCGACTGATCTCCAGCCTGTCGCACATCGAGCTCCAGCAGGACTCGGGCGACTTCCGTCTGATGGACCGCCGGGCGCTCGACGCCCTGCTGTCCATGCGCGAGCGCAGCCGCTACCTGCGTGGCATGACCGTGTGGGTCGGCTTCACCCAGGCGGCGGTCGGCTATCAGCGCGATCCCCGCCATGCCGGGGAGACCAAGTACACGCTGGGGCGCATGCTCCGCTTCTCGCTGGATGCGATCGCCTCGTTCTCGCATGTGCCGCTGCAGGCGGCCACCGTGCTGGGCTTCCTGTTCTCGATGGTCGCGTTCCTGGCCATCCCGGTGGTCATCGTCCTCAAGGTGCTCGGCGCCTACCTCCCGGGCTTCACCACGATCACCGTGGTGGTCCTGCTGCTGGGAGGCATCCAGCTGATCGCGGTGGGGATCATCGGGGAGTACGTGGGCCGGATCTACGACGAGGTCAAGCGCCGGCCGCTGTATCTGGTGAGAGCGCGCCGGAACCTGGAGGAGGACGAGGCGGTCGACCACACCGAGCGCGAGCGCCTCACCACGTGGTAGCGCGGCCGCGGGGCGCCGCCGCGCTGGCATACTGAATCGATGCGGATCGCGGTGGCGGCCGACGAGCGCACTGGGGTGGCGGAGGCCGTGGTGGACGAGCTTCGGCGCCGCGGCCACGAGCCGCTGCTCCACGGCGCGCTTTCCGACCGCGAGCGCGACGACTGGGCCTGGGCGAGCGAGGCCGCGGGCCGCGACGTGGCCGACGGCCGGGCCGATCAGGCCGTCGTCTGCTGCTGGACGGGGACCGGGGCGTCGATCGCCGCCAACAAGGTCCCCGGCGTGCGCGCGGCGCTGTGCGCCGACGCCGCCACGGCGGCCGGGGCCCGGCGCTGGAATGACGCCAACGTCCTCGCGCTCTCCCTGCGGTCCACCTCGGACGCCGCGCTGGTGGAGATACTCGACTGTTGGTTCGGCGAGCGGCCCAGTCGCGATCCCGACGACGTGGCCAACGTGGAGCATCTGTCGCAGCTCGACGCCGCGCGAGGCGGCTGAGCTAGGGCGCCGGGCCGGCGTGGCCGGCGCCCTGCTGCGCGCGGAAGCGCACCGGGGCGGCTCCGTCGCCGCCGACCTCGCTGACCCGCCCGTCCTCGGCGAGCAGGTCGAGGTGTCCGAGCACCTCGGAGAGGGTGAGGTAGGCCTGGGTCACCGCCACGTTTCCCCACATGGCCTGGGCGATCTCGTAGGCGGTGCGGGGCTGGTCGGCGACCAGGCGGAGGATCTTCTCCGCGCGCCGCGCGTGGAAGGCCAGCCGCTGGTCGATCAGCGCGACGTGGTCGGCGATCGGGTCGCCGTGACCCGCCAGCACGAGCTCGGCCGGCAGCGCGCGCGTGGCCTTGAGCGACTCCAGGTAGGTGATCAGGGCCCGAGGGCGGGCGCCGGCATCCGGCGCGGCGCCGGGTGGGCGGGCGATCAGCGGATTGGACGAGATGTGCTTGAGCAGGTGGTCGGCGGCCAGCAGAATGCGCCGCTCGGCGTCCCAGAA
>DATFPO010000091.1:0-3185 GCA_035264745.1 Solirubrobacteraceae bacterium
CGTGACTTCGGCACGCTGGCCAGCGCGCTGGTGCTGGTCAACCTGGCCGGGCTGCTGGTGGACGCCGGCACCCGGGGCAGCCTGATCGCCAAAGCCACCCTCACGCGGGCGGACATCGGCGGCGCCGTGGTCCTCAACGCCGCGATCGGCCTGGGCGCGACGCTGGCAATCGCGGCGCTGGCCGAGCCCGCGGTCAAGGCGTTCGCCGCCGGCGGCGACGTCGCCGCCGTCCGGGCGCTCTCGGTCGGGGTCTTCCTCTACGCGCTGGGAATCTCCGCCTTCGCCCTGCTCCAGAAGCACCTGCGGCTCAAGCAGTATGCGGCCGCCAACATCGCCTCGGCGGTGATCTCCTCGCTGGTGGCCGTGGCGGCGGGACTGCTGGGGGCCGGCGTGTGGGCGCTGGTGGTGCGCCAGCTGCTGTCGATGGGCCTGCTGAGCGCCTTCGCCTGGATCGGCGCCCGGCGCCTGGTGCCGCCCCGCCCCGTCGGCGAGCCGCGCCGCCGGCTGCCGGCGGTGCGCCTGCGTCAGCCGCAGTGGACGGGCTTCTTCCTGCTGGCGGTGGCGGACTTCGCGGTGCTGAACGCCGACGTCTTCGTGGTCGGCAGCCTCACGCGGGCCCGGGGCCTGGGCCTGTACTCGCTCGCCTTCACGCTGGCGTTCGCGCCCCTGACGCAGATCGCCTGGCAGGTCGGCCGGGTGCTGTTCCCGGCCGCCGCCGCGACGCACCGCCTCCAGGACGTGGGACGGCGCACCCTGGTGTCCCTGCGCCTGATGGCCCTGCTGCTCACGCCCGCGGTCCCCCCGGTGGTGGCGCTGGCACCGATCCTGCCCGAGCTGCTCGGGCAGAGGTGGGCTCCGATGGTCGTGCCGTTCCAGCTGCTCCTGCTGGCCGGCGTCGGCCAGGCGCTCGTCTCGGTGATCGGGGAGTCGCTGTCGGGGACCGGCAGCGTGTGGTTCCGGGCCAGGATCAACCTGGTGTGGGCGACCGGAATGGTCGGCGCCCTGGTCGTCCTGGTCAGCCTGGACGGGATCCGCGGAGCCGCCCTGGCGCACCTGGCTCTGTTCGTCCCCTTCGGCCTCGCCTACGCCGTCTGGGGAGCGCGCCGCCTGGGCATCGACGCGCGGGCTGTGGCCCGCGCGCTGCGGCCCGTGGCGCTGCCGGTGGGCGTCGAGGCGCTGGTCACCGCCGGCGCCGCGTTGGCCCTGCGGGCGGCGGGCGCCGAAACCGTCGTCACGGCGGTCGTGGCGGCGCTGACCGGCATCGCGGTGCTCGCCGTGCTGCTGGCGCGCCTGCGCTCCAGCCCCCTGCCGGAGGGACTGACCGTTCTGGGCGAGGCGCTCGGGCGCCCCACGGGCGCTCCGCAGGCTCGCTCTTAGACTGCGCCGGTGCCGAGGATCCTCTTCGCGTGCCCCAGCGACGCATCGTTCATCCGCGTCGACCGCGAGCTGCTGGCTGAGCGCTGGCCGCTGCTCGAGTGGCGCCAGCCGGGCCGCGTGACCAATCTCTTCCGCCTGGTCCCCATGCTGCTGCGCAGCGACCTGGTGGTGGGCTGGTGGGCGTCCTGGCACACGTTCTGGCCGATCACGCTGGCCTGGCTGCTGCGCAAGCCGTCGCTGCTGATCATCGGCGGGTTCGACACCGCCGCCATGCCGGACATCGGCTACGGCCTCCAGCTCGGCGGCGCGCGCAAGTGGCTGAGCCGCTGGGTCATGAGCCGCGCCACCCGGCTGGTCACCAACTCGCACTACTCCCAGGGCGAGATCGAGCGCAACATCGGACTCGCGCCCACGCGGGTGGGTGTCATCCACCACGGGGTGCCCGACCCCTATGGCGAGCTGCCCGACGGCCACCGCGAGCGCCTGGCGCTCAACGTCGGGCTGGTCACCCGCGCCAACCTGGACATCAAGGGGCAGCGGGCGTTCGTGGAGGCCGCAGCGCACGCGCCGGACGTCGCCTTCGTGCTCGCCGGTCCCTGGCGCGACGATGCGATCGAGGGGCTGCGCCGAAACGCGGCGCCCAACGTCTCCTTCACCGGCTGGCTGGAGCAGGGAGACCTCGACGACCTGTTCCGCCGGGCGTCGGCGTACGTCCAGCCCTCGCGGCACGAGGGGTTCGGTCTGGCCGTGGCCGAGGCCATGCTGGCCGGGTGCGTGCCCGTGGTGACCGCCGCGGGCGCGCTGCCCGAGGTGGTCGGCGACGCCGGGATCCAGGTGGCTTCGGCTGAGCCCGTTGAGATCGCCGGCGCGGTGCGGCGGGCGCTGGAGCTGGGGCCCCCGGCCCGCGCCCGGGCCCGGGATCGCGTCCTGGCCAGGTTTCCGGTCTCCCGCCGGCGGGAGGCACTGTGGGCGGAGGTGGAGTCGCTGGCTAGCCGACGCTGACCGGCGCGCGGGCCGCCACCACTCCGCGATGCCATAGGCCCAGCGAGAGCAGGCAGAACAGCTCCCGGGTGCGGTCGGCGCGCCCCGCGACGTGCGAGTCGATGAGCCGCCGAAGCTCGGCCGGCTCGAACAGCGTCTGGCACACCTCGCCCTCGCCCAGCAGCACCTCCTCGGTCAGGGGGCGAAGCTCCGAGCGCAGCCACCGGTCCACCGGGGTCGCCCACCCGAGCTTGGGGCGATGGACGATCTCGCGCGGCAGCAGCGCCAGCATCGCCTGTTTGTGCAGCGACTTCCCGCGCAGCCGGCGCACGTGCTGGCTGGGACGTGCCGACTCGACCAGCCGGACCAGGTCCTGGTCGAGCATCGGCACCCGCAGCTCGACCGACTCGGCCATCGACATCTTGTCGGCGATCAGCAGCAGCTCGTCGGGAAGCCACAGGCGGGTGTCGACGTAGAGCATCTGCCCGAGCGGGCTGCGGCCGGCCACCCGCGCCCGCAGCCGCTCGACGACGGCGTCGGGAGGGGCCGCCGCCTCGTGGACCCGCCGCGCGAACTCTGGCCGGTAGAGGGCGGCCTTGGCGGGGTCGCGCAGCAGCCGGTAGGCGTTCATCAGCAGCTGGAGGTCGTCGCGCGCGCCGAGCGCGTCCAGCCCGCGCGACAGGGTCACGGTGCGCCCGGGCCGCGGCAGACTGGTCGCCAGCGTGCGCGCCCCGGGCACCCGGCGCAGCGCCTCGGCCAGCCGGGCGCCGCGATGACGGCCGTATCCGCCCAACGGCTCGTCGGCCCCCTGGCCGCACAGCGCGACC
>DATFPO010000092.1:0-10172 GCA_035264745.1 Solirubrobacteraceae bacterium
GACATCGGTCTCGGCGCGCTCATCGGCGGCAATCTCTTCGCCCGGGTGGGAATGCATCCGGCCCTGGGCGAGCTTCGGGACCCACGGGAGCGGGGCAAGGTGCTCAACGCCGCGTGGCGGCGCTACGGCACCGTCAACAGCCTCTCCCTGGTCGCCCTGGTCGCCGGATGGGCGGGTGCCCGCGCTGAGGAGACGCGTCTGCGCTCGGCGCGCGAGCGCGGGCTGGCCGGCGCGCGTGACGCAGCGATGGCCGCGGTGGTGGTGAGCGGAGTGGCCGCCGCGCTCCAGGGCATGCGCTTCGCCCGGATGGAGCCCGGCGGCGCCGTGCCCCTCGCCGACGGCTCGCGGCCCGCGGCGCTGACCCCGGACCGCGAGGCCCGAGCCAAGCGCGCGCTGAACGCGCTGGGCAATCTCAACCTCGCCTCGGCGCTGGCGCTGGCCGCGGTCAACGCCGCGCGCGGTCAGCAGGACGTCATCGGGCCGTTGCGGCGCCGGGCGTCTCGCCGGCGCTGAGACCTGGTTCCACCGGTCGGCGCCTTCAGGCGATGACTGCCGGGCGCCCGGGCGGTCTACTCTCACGAGCAAGCCCGGACCAGGACTGGAGGAGCGCACCATGAACATGCCGCCTGTCGTCTCGCCGCAAGAGTGGGAGGCCGCCCGCCAGGAGCTGCTGGTGAAGGAGAAGGAGCTCACCCGGGCGCGCGATGCCCTGGCCGCCGAGCGCCGTCGGATGCCGCGGATGGCGGTGGAGAAGGACTACCGCTTCGAGGGGCCGGGCGGGCCCGCGAGCCTGCTCGATCTGTTCGAGGGGCGCCGTCAGCTGGTCCTCTACCGTTTCTTCTTCGAGCCTGGAGCCACCGGCTGGCCCGAGCGGGGCTGTGTCGGCTGCTCGTTCCTCGCCGATCAGGTGGCCCACCTCGCCCATCTGAACGCGCGCGAGACCACCCTCGCATTCGCCTCCCGCGCGCCGCAGCCCGACATCGCGCGCTGGAAGTCCCGGATGGGCTGGGAGGTCCCCTGGTACACGATCACCGACGACTTCGACTCCGACTTCGGCGTGGACGAGTGGCACGGCACCAACGCCTTCTTCCGCGACGGCGAGCGGATCTTTCGTACGTACTTCGTGAACAACCGCGGCGATGAGGCGATGGGCAGCACCTGGAGCTACCTCGACATCACCGCGCTCGGGCGCCAGGAGGAGTGGGAAGACTCGGGCGAGGGCTACCCCCAGACGCCTCCCTACCGGTGGTGGAACCTCCACGACGAGTACGGCGAGGCCGTGATGCCGCGTGAACCGGGCGGGGGTCAGCGCTAATGCCCGAGCGCGACGGATATATCCCCGGTGTGCCGTGTTGGGTCGACACCAGCCAGCCGGATCCCGAGAGTGCGGTCGCCTTCTACGGCGGCCTGTTCGGGTGGGACTTCGAGGACGTGATGCCGCCGCAGTCCGAGGGCACCTATCTCGTCGCGCGGATTCGCGGTGGCGACGTCGCGGGCGTCGGGTCCAGCCCGCAAGGCGCGCCCGGGACGGCGACGTGGAACACCTACGTCTGGGTCGAGAGCGCGGACGAGACCGCTTCGAGGGTCCGCGACGCCGGCGGCCAGACGCTCACCGATCCGTTCGACGTCATGGACGCGGGCCGGATGGCCGTCTTGGCCGATCCCGAGGGCGCAGCGTTCTGCGCCTGGCAGGCCAAGGAGCACCGGGGCGCCAAGGTCGTCAACGAGGCGGGGTCCCTGGTCTTCAACGGGCTCAATACCCGCGACGTGAAAGGCGCGAAGGCCTTTTACGGCTCGGTGTTCGGCTGGCGGGCCCTGGCAATCGAGGGCGGCGGCGAGATGTGGGCCCTGCCCGGCTAC
The DNA here is from genome assembly GCA_035264745.1 of Solirubrobacteraceae bacterium. Classification (GTDB taxonomy): domain Bacteria; phylum Actinomycetota; class Thermoleophilia; order Solirubrobacterales; family Solirubrobacteraceae; genus DATAEY01. Next base: position 1,861 of record DATFPO010000092.1, read on the forward strand.
GGCGACCACCTGGAGCGGGTCAACCCCACCTGCGCAGGCAGATGGCCGACGCGGGCGCCCCGCCTGGCTTCGAGGACGTGGTGGGGACCATCAACCCGATCCCGGACGACCAGCCGGACGTGGCCGCGCACTGGAACGTGACCTTCGCAGTCGACGACGCCGACGCCACCGCCGCGAAGGCAGCCGAGCTGGGCGGCAGGGTGGTCGTCCCGCCGTTCGATGCCCCCTGGGTGAGGATGACCGTGATCTCCGACCCCCACGGCGCGACGTTCATCGCGAGTAAGTTCGTGCCCGAGAACCGGGATCTCGCCGGGCAGCCGGACGCGACCGGCTTCTCGTAGCGCCGGCACGGGACGGCGAGAGGCCCGCTGGCGGTCTCGGCGGGGTAGTCGATCGGTCCCGTGTCGCGCCAGCCGTTGCGCTGGTAGAAGCGACGGGCACGGGCATTGCCGGCGACCACCGCCAGCCAGGCCCGGTCGTGGCGCTCGGCGACGATGCGCTCGCCGCGTGCGAGCAGTGCCCCGGCAACTCCGCTTCCGCGCGTGCCTTCGGCGACGTAGACCTGCTCGATCTCGTCGTCTTGCACGACCACGAAGCCCACGACGGCCGACCCGATGGTCGCCACCGTGGTCGCCTGGAGGCGTGGAGGGACCCGCTCGCGGAAGTGCTGCAGCGTGCGGTGTGGAAGCAGCGCCGACGGGACGTGTCCGAGGTGGCCGTCACGCCAGCCCGCGTGCCACACCTGAGCGACCGCGTCGAGGTCGCCCGGCGTCGCGCCTCGTAGAGTCCACGAAGGCGCCGCGTCGGGGTTCTGATGGTGAGCCGACGACCTGCTCGTCGATGCCATCGGAGGCTAGGCGCTTCGCCGGCCGTCAGGCGACTGGGCGCTGCGGCGGTCATCACGCTTAGCGCGCGCCGATCGGCGCGCGCACCGGGCGGCGCGGTCGAGCAGCAGCGTGCGCTCGCGTTGGTTTCTGGTCAACGAAGCCGCGCGGTTGAGCTCCTCATCGGCCTCCTCGAAGCGATCGAGCTGGGCCAGCAGGTCACCGCGCACGCTTGGCAGGAACGGGTAGCCCTCGAGCGAGCGCTCGGCTCGGAGCGCATCGACGAGCGGCAGCGCCGCCGCGGGGCCGAACGCCATCGCGACCGCGACCGCCCGATTCAGCTCCACGACGGGTGACGGGCTGAGCTGGACGAGCGCATCGTAGAGCGCCACGATGCGCTCCCAGTCCGTGTCCTGCGCCCTACGCGCGCGGGCGTGGCAGGCGGCGATGGCGGCCTGGAGGGTGTAGGGGCCAAGCGCGCCGCCGAGCTGCTGGGCACGGTCGAGGGCCGCAAGGCCACGGCGGATGAGCAGCTGGTCCCACCGCGAGCGGTCTTGGTCGAGCAGGAGGATCGGCTCCCCGCCAGGCCCGGTCCGCGCCCGCAGACGCGACGCCTGGAGCTCCATCAGGGCGACGAGACCGTGGACCTCGGGCTGCTCAGGCGTGAGGCCGGCCAGGATTCGGCCGAGCCGCAGAGCGTCCTCGCACAGGGCGGGGCGCATCCAGTCGTCGCCGGCGCTGGCCGCGTAGCCCTCGTTGAAGATGGCGTAGATCACCTCGAGCACGGACGACAGCCGCGCCTCGCGCCCCCTGCCACCGGGGACCTCGAACGGGACTCGCGCCTCGGCGAGAGTCCGCTTCGCGCGGACGATCCGCTGCGCCACCGTGGGTTCGGAGACCAGGAAGGCCCGCGCGATCTCGGCGGTGGTGAGCGCTCCGACCAGGCGCAGGGTCAGCGCGATCCGCGCCTCGGTCGAGAGCACCGGATGGCAGGCGGTGAAGATGAGCCTCAGGAGGTCGTCGCCGATGTCGTCGTCGAGGACGGCGTCCACGTCCGTCTCGGCCGACCCCTGCTGGATCTCGATCTCACGCCCGAGCTGCTGGTGCTTGCGCTCGACGGCCTTGCGGCGGCGCAGCCAGTCGACTGCCCGATGCTTGGCGGTGCCCATCAGCCAGGCGCCCGGGTTGTCCGGGACGCCTGACTTGGGCCACCGCTCCAGCGCTGCGATGAGCGCATCCTGTGCGAGGTCCTCGGCGACGCCGACGTCGCGCACGATCCGGGCGAGCCCGGCGATGAGCCTGGGCGACTCGATCCGCCAGACCGCCTCGATGGCCCGGTGCGCGTCGGAAGCCGCCATGGTGGCTACTGGTTGTCGGCCGCCTGCGCGCGCAGGCGCTCCTCCTGCTCCCGCAGCTCGGGCGTGAACTCCTCGCCGAAGTCTTCCGGCTCGAACACCTGGCGGATCTCGAGCTCCGTCTGCTCCATGGGCGCTCGCTTGACCCACTCGATCGCCTCATCCAGCGACTTGGCCTGGATCAGCCAGAACCCGGCGATCAGCTCCTTGGTCTCCGCGAACGGGCCGTCGATCACCTTTCGCTCCGGAAACCGGACCCGAACTCCCCTGGAGCTGGGATGGAGCCCCTCGCCCGCGAGCATCACGCCGGCGTTTGCCAGCTCCTCGTTGTACTTGCCCATGTCGGCGAGGGCCTCCTGGCTCGGCATGACGCCGGCCTCGGACTCCTCGCTGGCCTTGACCAAGACCATGAATCGCATCTCGATTGCCTCCTGTGGTCGGGTGTCGCGAGCCAGGCTTACGGACGCTTACGACCGCGGAACCGGCCTCGCCCTCGTACAGACGTCGAACCAGGAGCACCCAAATCGACACGTCTTCATCGCCTGAGCCCTCGAGTCTTCTAGGGACGGCCCCCGATGGTCCGAAAGTCGAAGCCGCACGCACCACAGTCGAGCGTTCCCACCGGCACCGCCCGACCACAGCGTGGACACGCACGTACCAACCGCGATGGAGATGAACGAAGCAGGACGCCGCCCGTGATGGCACCGAGGCCCAGGAGGACGACGAGGACACCCGCCAGCCCAAAGCCCAGCCCCCTGCCGCCGCTCACCGACATCAGGTAGATGCCGCAAGCAAGCACGACCAAGCCGAGCAGGATCAACAGACCCTTCCGCATCCTCATGGGCCAACTCACCGACCAATCCTTCCTCATCGTCATAGTGCGTGGTCCACCAATCAGTGGTTCGAGCCGAGCGCCGACGCCCGGCATTGGCTCGGTCGCCTACTCCCGCAGCCCCACGGCTTCGAGGGCCTCTGCGTGATCCCAGAAATGCTCGACCGCGCAGATCTCGCCATTGCGAACGGTGTAGACCCCTGTCACCTCGATGCTCGAAGCGGGGCCGTGGCCGCTGCCCCGCCACGTCAGCCTCACCAGCACTCGGTCCTCGCAGGCGATGAAATCGCTGACGAATTCCAGGACGTCAGCGTCCCAGGTATCGCGCAGTTGCTTCAACTGCCGCGCGACCGCCTCCCGTCCTATGAACGGTCCCGGCTCCGGCCAGTTGGCTGGCAAGCGCACGATGGCGTCGGGGGCGAACGCTTCACGATTGGCATCCATGTCCCCTGCGTTCCAGGCATCGAGGGCGGCCCGGACGATCTCGACGTTCTCCAGGGACCCCACGCGCCCAGTATCCCGCTTCGGACCCGTCCAGATCACCTGCCTCAGATCCGTCTGAGAGCAGGGAAATCCCGGCTGGCGAGCGGAGGGGGAGGGATTCGAACCCTCGATGGACGTAAACCGCCCATAACGGTTTTCGAGACCGCCGCATTCAACCACTCTGCCACCCCTCCGAGGGTCCGCTGCGGCACCCCCGCAAGGCTAGCCAAATGCGCCCGCGCGGACGGCTAGCGCCGCGGTCCGAAGAAGGCCCGCAACAGGTCGGCGCTGTCGTCCGCCAACAGCCCGCCGGACACCTCCGGCGAGTGGTTCAGACGGGACTCGCCGAGCACGTCCAGGACGCTTCCGGCGGCACCGGCCTTGGGGTCGGCGGCGCCGTACACCACGCGCGGCAGGCGGGCGAGGACGATCGCGCCGGCGCACATCGCGCATGGCTCCAGGGTCACGTACATCATGCAGTCGAGCAGCCGCCAGGTCCGAAGCGCCCGCGCCGCCTCGCGCATGGCGATCGTCTCGGCGTGCGCGGTGGGGTCCTCGCGCACCTCGCGCTCGTTGTGGCCGCTGCCGATCACCTCGCCCTCGTGGACGATTACAGCGCCGATCGGCACGTCGTCATGCGAGAGCGCGCGCTCGGCCTCCCGTAGCGCAAGCCGCATGAAGTACTCGTCGCGCGGGAAGAAATGGGCAGGCATGGTCCGGCTGGGCGCGGCGGCTCGGATCCCGTCTCGCCGGCGCGGGGAAACTTAGACCCGCCGATGATGTCTTAACCGCGCGGCGCCGGATGCGTCGCCCCGATGCCACGGTCCACCCTCACCCTCCTGCTCGCCCTGCCGGCGCTCGTCGCCGGTGGCCTCCCGCCCGCCGCGGCCGCGGCACACGTATACCGGCCCGACGAGCTGGTCGTGCGCTACGCGCCCGCGACAGACGCCACTCAGCAACAGCGACTGGAGCATGCCGTGGGGGCCAGCCGCGAGCAGGTCGCCGGCCCCGACACCCGCGTCCTGCGCCTCGCCGGGGGTCGCAGCGTGGCCGACGCCGCCCGCAGCCTGCGCTCGCACCACGGGGTGCGCTACGCGGTCCCCAACTACGTGGCCCGGGCCGCCGACACCGGCTTCTTCCCCAATGACCCGGGCCGGGGCCGGGCGGGCGACTGGCGCCTGGTGCAGTGGAACTTCCTGGCCGCCGCCGGCGTGGATGCCCCGGATGCCTGGGCCCGGATGCTGCGGCTCCGGGCGCCCGGCGGACGCGGGGTCACCGTCGCCGTCCTGGACACCGGCGTGGCCTACCGGACCGCGGGGCGGTACCGCCGGTCCCCCGACTTCTCCCCGGCCACCTTCGTGCCCGGCTACGACTTCGTCAGCCACGACCGCTTCCCCGACGACCCTTACGGCCATGGCACCTTCGTGGCCGGCATCGTCGCCGAGCGGACCAACAACCGGCTCGACCTGACCGGGATCGCCTACGGGGCCAGGATCATGCCGGTGCGGGTGCTCGACGCCCGGGGATTCGGCGACGCCGCCGACATTGGCGCCGGCATCCGGTTCGCCGCCGTGCACGGGGCGCGGGTGATCAACCTCTCGCTGGACTTCGACCCCAGCATGTCGGCCGCGCAGATCCCGGAGGTCCTCTCGGCCATCGCCTTCGCCCGCTCGCGCGGCGCCGTGGTCGTCGGCGCGGCGGGAAACCAGGGCCTAGCGTCGGTCAACTACCCCGCCCGGACGCCGGGGGTGATCTCGGTCGGCGCGACCACCGAGCACGGCTGCCAGGCCGACTACTCCAACTACAGCCCCGAACTCGATCTGGTCGCCCCCGGCGGCGGGGCCGACTCCCCGCTCGGCGCCGACCCCGCCCACTGCCATCCGGGCCGCCGAGGACGCCCGCTGGTCCAGCTCAGTTACGCCGCCGGCGTCGGGCGGTTCGGCTTTCGCAGCAACTACGAGGGCACGTCGCTGTCAACCCCGCACGTCTCGGCCGCCGCCGCCCTGGTCATCGCCAGCGGGTTGGTCGGGCGCCGCCCGTCGCCCACCACCGTGGAGGCGCGGCTCAAGGCCACCGCCCGCGACCTCGGGCCGCCCGGCCACGACCCGCGCTACGGAGCCGGGCTGGTCAACGCCGGCGCCGCGGTGGCACCGAAGCCGGGCTGACCCGGCGCCACGAGCCGCCCGCTAAGTGGTCCGGATGATCAGTACCGAGCACGGCGCGTGATGAGAGACCTTGTTCGGAACCGATCCCAGCAGGAACCGCTTCGCGCCGGTCATGCCCTTGTTGCCCACCACGACGAGGTCGGCGCCCCGCTCCTCGGCGACGTCCAGGATGGCGTCGGCGGGGTCGCCCTCCCGGGCGAAGGTCTCGACCTCGACGCCGGCCTGCCTGACCTCGTCGGCCGCGTCGCGCAGCGTGGCGTCGACGTCCTCGCGGGGATTGATCATCCACTCCAGGTCCTTGGGAACCTGGGTCCGCTCCTCGCGCAGCCGGGTGGTGGGCACGGGCTCGTAGGCGCTCACCAGGTCGATCGAGGCGCCGACGCTGCTCGCCAGCTCGGTCGCCTGGCGCACCGCCTGAGCGGCGGTCTCGGATCCGTCGGTGCCCACCACGATCGAGCCGAACATCCTCACTCCCTTCCGCGCGTGCAGGACCGGCTCATCATATGCGGGCGTCCCGGCGCCGCGCAGGCACGCCGCGCCCTCAGGACAGCTTGACGATCGCGATCACCATTCCGGCGATCACGAAGACGACGATCGCCGCCTGCATCCACACCCAGGTCGGCGACATGTGGTTAGGGCGGGCTCGTGGCCTGTGCCCTGGAGCGCGCCGTGACCGTGGTCACCGGGACGCCCAGCCCCGACACCTTGCTGGGCAGGTCGAGCTTCAGCCAGCGCGACACCCGGGCCGGCAGGGTCGAGAGGATCACCTCGTCGAACCCGTGCAGGTTCAGCGCGTCCTGGATGGCGGCGAGGGGCTCGCTGTCGCCGATCATCCCCTCGACGTCCGCGCCCGTCGCCTCCTCGAGCAGCGGGAGGGCCAGCTCGAGCACCGCCTCGGCCTCGTTGGTGCCCTGGTCCTCGGGATCGACCAGGCCGTGCAGGCCGTGGGTGACGTTCGGCACCAGCAGGGCGAAGGCGCACGGACCCCTGGCCGCCCGCTCCCGCACGGCCTCGAGCAGAGCCGGTGTGGCCGCCGTCTTGTGGGCGACCACCAGGACGCGCGCCGGGGCCGAGGACTCCATGCCCAACTCCTTTCGCCGCTCGGAGCGATTCTGGCAGACTGCCGGGCCGGCGTCATGGCCCCGTGTCATGGTGCCTTGCCCCGGCCGCGGCGAGCGCGGCGCGGGCGGGTCGCCGCATGGACGGCGGCACGGGGCTGTACAGTTATAGGAAAGGTACGGTGGACGGGACATGAGCACGAAGCTGGAGGGCCCGTTCCGGCTTGCGCCGGACGCGACGGACGTCGAGCTGCTGGCCAAGTACTTCCGCGGTTTCGGTGACCCGACCCGGTTGCGGATCCTCGCCCTGGTGGCCGAGCAGGAGCGCTCGGTGGGCGAGCTCGTGGAGGCGCTCGGCCAGCCTCAGCCCAAGGTGTCGAACCACCTGGCCTGCCTGCGCTGGTGCGGCTTCGTGACCGCCGAGCGCCGGGGCAAGCAGGTCTTCTACCGGGTCTCCGACCCGGGCGTGACCCAGGTGATCGCGCTCACGCGCGTTCTGCTCGACGGCAACGTCGAGCACGTGGCGCGCTACAACCTGCGCCGGGCGTCCTGAGCGTCATACCGGCCGGGCGGACCCGGCCCGGGCCGCCTCGAACTCGGCGACCAGCGCCCGATGGGTCGACTCCAGGCCCGACTCCACCGCGACCTGGGCCCGCCACCCCAGGACCGCGGCGGCGCGCTCGGAGTTCAGGCAGCTTCGCTGCAGCTCGCCGGGACGCAGCGGGGCGAGCACCGGCTCGAGCCTCGTGCCCGCCGCACGCTGGAGCAGCTCGAACAGCGTCATGACGTCGGTCTCGACGCCGGTGCCGACGTTGAACACGCCGGCGGCTCCGGACGCACGCAGCATCGCGTCCACGACGTCGTCCACGTGGACGTAGTCCCGCGTCGGACGCCCGTGGCCATAGATCGTGGGCGCCTCTGCCCGCCACAGGCGGTGAGTGAAGATCGCGACCACGCCGGCCTCGCCGTGGGGGTTCTGCCTGGGCCCGTAGACGTTGCCCAGCCGCAGCACCGCGTGGGGCAGCCCGCTGGCGGTCGCCCAGGTGATGACGTAGGCCTCCCCTGCCCACTTCGATGCCCCGTAGGGCGCCACGGGGGCCGGCAGGTGGTCCTCGGCGGTCGGGATCGGAGCCTGGTTTCCGTACAGCGCCCCGCCGGTGGAGGTGAAGACCACGGGCGCGCGGTGGCGAGTCGCGGCCTCGAGCACGTTCAGGGTGCCCTGGACGTTGACCGCGCAGTCGCGGCCGGGGTCGGCGACCGACGCGGTGACGCTGGACTGTGCGGCCACGTGATAGACGGCCGAAGGCCGGACGGCGTCGACGAGGGCGTCGAGCGCGGGCCGGTCGGCGATGTCCACGACCTCCAGGTTGGCGGCGTCCGCCACCTGACGCTCGCTGCCGCTGGAGAGGTCGTCGACGACGGTCACGTCGGTGCCGTCCCCGAGCAGCGCGTCGACGAGGTGCGATCCGATGAAGCCGGCCCCGCCGGTGACCACGGCGGTCGTCGGCGTCATGCCCTCACACTCATGGCGCTGTGAGTCTAGGCGGCCGGCTGTCCGGGCTACCGGGACGGACGTCTCGGACCGGGATAGGGTC
>DATFPO010000093.1:0-19561 GCA_035264745.1 Solirubrobacteraceae bacterium
CTGGCCCGAGCGTCGCATCCGGCCCTCTACGAGGGCGGCTGGCACCCGACGGCGGTGTGCGGCGTGGTCGGCGCGGCAACCGCGGCCTCCCGGCTGCTGGGCCTCGACTCCGCCGGCGAGGGCCACGCCGTGCGGCTGGCGTCGCTGCGGGCCGGCGGCCTGCGAGCGGCGTTCGGCTCCGACGGCAAGTCGCTCCAGGTCGGGATGGCGGCGGCCGACGGTGTCCTGGCCGCCCGCCAGGCGGCGGCGGGCGCGCGCGTCTCGCCGGCCGTGGCCAATGGGCCCGCCGGCTTCGAGGAGTCCTTCGGCGCCCGGTGGGCGGTGGCCGGCGACGGCGCCGCCGCCGTGACGCAGAACTGGATCAAGCCGTGGCCCTGCTGCCTGATGGCGCACAGCGCGGTCGAGGCGGCGGCGACCGCTCGCCGGCAGGGCGTCGGGGCTGAGGCGCAGGTAACGGTCATCGTCCATCCCCGGGCGCGGCGCGCCGCCGCCCACGACGACGTGAGCGACGGGCTCCAGGCCAAGTTCTCGCTGTCCTACCTGGTCGCTTACACCCTGCTGCGGGGGGAGCCGTCGACGGCGAGCTTTGCCGGCGTCGACGCCGAGGCTCGCGCCCTCGCGGCCGATCGCACCCGGGTGAGGACCGATCCGGCGCTGGGCGAGACCGAGGCGATCCTGGAGGCGGACGGCCGGGCGGTCGCCCGGGTGGCCCACTCGCTCGGGTCCCCCGAGCGGCCGATGAGCCAGGACCAGCTCGCCGCCAAGGTCGAGGACCTCGCCGGGCGGCGGCTCGCCGGGCTGCTCGACGACCCGCAGCGTCCCGTCGCGGAACTGCTCTCGGCCGCCGGGCTCGACCGGCCCACGGCGGTGCCGGCTAGCTGAGCGCGTCCCAGGCGCGCAGCCGCGGCAACGGGTCGAGCGGACGCCCGCCGTCGTACCAGTGCGCAGTCCAGACCTCGAAGTGCAGGTGCGGCGCGGTGGCGTCCCCACTCTGGCCGACGAGGCCGACCGGCTCGCCGGCGCGCACCCTGTCGCCGGGCGCCACCCGCGCCGGCCCACGAAGGTGCATGTAGACATGGTCGGTTCCGTCGTCGGCGGCGATCACCAGGTAGTAGCCGGCGGCGCCCTGGAAGGACCGATGGGTGACCCGGCCGCCGCGGGCCGCGACCAGCACCGTGCCGGCCGGGGCCAGCACGTCCTGCCCCCGGTGGGTGTGGCCGCTGCGCGGCGCCCCGAAGCGGTTGATCGACGTCCCGTAGCTGTGGCGGCCGCGGATCGGGAATACGTAGCCACTGACTGCCACCGGGACGTCCTTGACGTCGCGGTCCCTGGCGTCGCGATCCTTGGCGTCGCGGCGCAGCTTGGCGCCGGCGGTCGGTGTCGTCCCGCCGGTCATGGACTGTGCATCGTCGCCGGCGGCGGCGGTGTCGGCGCCCGCCAGGGCGAGGCCAGCCAGGGAACAGACGACCAGCGCAACGCACGCGCGGTGGGTCAGCAAGCTCACGAAAACGACCTCTCTTTCGGTTCGCTTCCGGGGTTAGCTGACGGGCTCGCGCGGAAAGAGCTGCGCTACGCCGGCCCACCGCCGTGGCGGCGGAGCGGGCGATTCGCCCCTGACTACTCGGGTCCCCCGGCCGCCCGGGCGCCGTGGCGCCTCGAGCGGTTCAGCCAGGTCTTGATAGCGGCCTTATACAGGTCAGCGGCGCCAAAGTTTCGCCCCTCGCATAAAACCTTATGTGGCGATCGGCACGAGCGGGCGTCTCCATTACCGTTCCCCGCCTGCCCGCCCCGCGCTTCGACCTCCAGTCCCACTCGATCCACTCCGACGGCGCCCTGCCGCCGGCCGAGGTGGTCGCGATGGCCGCCGCCGCCGGGGTGGAGCTGCTCGCTCTGTCCGACCATGACAGCGTCAACGGGTTGGACGAGGCGCTCGCGGCCGGCGACCAGCGGGGCGTGGGGATGGTGACGGCAACCGAGATCTCCGCGCTGCGCTCACCCGACGAGGACGTCCACATCCTGGGCTACGGCCTCGACCACCGCGACCGCGGCCTCCTGGAGTGGCTCGAGGCCTCCCGGGCGGACCGCGAGCTGCGCGCCGAGCGCCTGGCCGAGCGCCTGGAGGAGCTCGGGTTCGAGGTCGACCGCTCGGCGATCGAGGAGCGTCGTGCGGGCGGCAAGACGGTCGGGCGGCCCCACATCGCCGCCGGCGTGCTCGCCTGCGAGGCCAACCGGGCACGTCTGGCGGAGGAGGGCATCGACGACGTCGGCCCGTTCATCGCCGCCTACCTGATCCCGGGCGCGCCCGGCTACCTCCCCCGGCTAACCCCGACGGTCGAGGACGCGGTGCGCGCGATCCACGCGGCCGGAGGGGTCGCGGTGTGGGCGCATCCGTTCTGGGATCTGGACTCGCCGGAGGAGGTACTGGCCGAGGTCGACCGCTTCCATGGCCTGGGCCTCGACGGCGTGGAGACCTTCTACGCCACCCACACGCGCGAGCAGACCCACCTGCTCCACGAGCACTGCAGCGCCCGGGGGCTCCTGCAGACCGGCTCGGCCGACTTCCACGGGCCCGAGCACAAGCAGTTCAACGCCTTCCGGGCCTTCGACCTCTACGGGCTGGAGCCGGCCCTCGGCCCCATCGCCTCAGACGGCTAGCCGCCGCCGCCCAGGACCTCTTCCAGCCGGTAGCCCAGGGCCTCGCAGGCCAGCTCCTCGGCGACGTTGAGCGCCAGGCGCTGACGCGTTTCCTCGACCAGCTCGACCGCCGTCCTCAGGGTTTGCGGGTCCCGCCCCTCGACGTCGGCGGCCAACTCGGCCTCCCGGTCGCAGTTGCAGGCCAGCTCGGCGGCTCCCCAGGCCGTGCACGCCAGGTCGCGGTACCACAGGCCGACCAGGCTGAGCCCGAGGTCGAGCGCCTGGGTCTTCGCCCGCCGGTGGGCCCGGCGGGCGCGCTCGGCGTGCTCGGTGTCGGCGCGCCGCCGCTCGCGGCGGTCCAGCAGCTCGCGGCGGCGCTGATGGTCCTCGTCGAGCTCGGCCACCGCGGCGTCCCCGCGCCGGTGCGCCCGGGCCAGCAGGTCGCGCCACGGCCGCGACGCCATCTCGCCGGCCAGCGCGGCGCGGGCGAAGCGCTCGGCAGCGGCCCGCAGCGCCGGACCCTCGCCGACGGCCAGCCGGAGCGCCCGATCGCCGGCTCCCAGAGCCAGCCGGGCGCACGCGCGGGTGGTGGGTGGGTCCACTCCGTGCTCGGCCTCCAGCCGCCGCGCGATGTCCTCGGCGGGCAGCGGATCGAAGCGGACGTGCTGGCACCGCGAGGCGATGGTCGGCATGACCTCGCCGGGGCGGTCGGTGAGGAGGATGAGGTGCACGAACGGCGCGGGCTCCTCGAGCGTCTTGAGCATCCGGTTGCCGGCCTCCTCGTTCATCGTGTCGGCTCGCTCGATCACGAACACCCGCCTGGACGACTCGAAGGGAGTTCGCGCCGCGGCCGAGACCACCGGCGCGTCCACGTCGGAGACCAGCAGCTCGTGGGCGCCGGACGGGACCACCCAGGTGAGGTCGGGGTGGGCGCCGCGCTCCACCCGCGCGCGAGCGCCCTGCGGGTCCGCGGCCCCCTCGGCCAGCAGGGCCGCCGCGAAGGCGCGGGCGGCGGTCCGCTTCCCGGTGCCCGCCGGTCCGTGGAAGAGGTAGGCGTGCGAGGCCCCCGCGCCGGGTGTCAGGGCCGCGCCGAGCACGGCACGGGCATGAGGATGGTGCTCGGTGCCGGGCACCGCGGCGGCGTCGACGGCCATGGCCGCCATCGTAGATACCCTCGCGGCGATGCCCCGCGGGCGGCTGATCACCATCGAGGGGCTCGACGGCGCGGGCAAGACCACGCTGGCCACCGGGCTGCACGACGAGCTGCGTCGCCGCGGCGTGGAGGTCGACCTGCTTCGCGAGCCCGGCGGCGCCGATCTGGCCGAGCGGATCCGGGCGCTGGTCAAGGATCCGTCGTTGACGATCGGCGCGCGGGCCGAGGCCCTGCTCTACGCCGCCGCGCGCGCCCAGCTGGTGGAGGAGCGCGTCGAGCCGCTGCTGGCCGGCGGGACCTGGGTGCTGCTGGATCGCTTCGTCGACTCCTCGCTGGCCTACCAGGGGGCCGGGCGGGGGCTCGGCGTCGAGGCGGTCCGCGAGATCAACCGCTTGGGGACGGGCGGGCTGCGGCCGGATCGCACGCTGCTGCTGCGCGTCGAGCCGTCCGTCGGGCGGGCGCGCCAGGCCGACCGCGGGGCCGCGGACCGCCTCGAGCGCTCCCCCCAGGAGTTCTTCGCCGCGGTGGCCGAGGCCTACGACCGGCTTGCCTCCGACGATCCCGAGCGCGTCCGCCGCCTCGACGGAGGGCTCGCCCCCCAGGAGGTCCTGGCCCAGTCGCTGACCGCGCTGGAGGACCTGCTGCCGGATACCTGATTGGGCGCGGCGACACCGCGCGGCGACACTATATGTGGGGTTAGCGCGCAACCGCGTCCACTACTTCTAGTACCATGGTCGGTTCGTGGACTGTCCGGCCTGCCACACCCGCACGCACGTGATCGAGACCCGCACGGGCGATGACCGCACGTCGGTGCGGCGCCGGCGGGAGTGCGCCGAATGCGGTCGCCGGTTCACCACGTACGAGCGCTACGAGCCCGGTGACCTGATCGTGCGCAAGCGCAGCGGCCGCCGCCAGGTCTTCGACCGGGCCAAGCTGCTGGGAGGCCTGCTGCGCGCCGCGCACAAGCGCCCGGTGGATCGACGGCGTCTCGAGGCGCTGGCCGACCGCATCCAGCACGAGGTCGAGCGGGCGGGCGGCGAGCTGCCGGCGCAGCGGGTCGGCGACATGGCCCTGCGCGGCCTGCGCGACCTCGACCGGGTGGCCTACCTCCAGTTCGCGGCTGTCTACAAGGGCTTCAGCGACCCCAGCCAGTTCTCGTCCGAGCTGGCCGAGCTCGAGGGCCCGGCGCCGGTCGGCGCCGGCGGTGCCGTCCGCGCCGCCGGCGATGATCCGGGGTCCCCCGTAAACGCCTTGGACAGGAGAGGACCAGATGGCTGAAGTCGCCGCAAGAGGGACCGCCCGGCAGACCGGCCTGACGATCGAGCGGCGCTTCACCACACCGGGAGTCCATCCCTACGACGAGGTCGAGTGGGAGCTGCGGGACGCCCGCATCGGTCACGGCGACAGCGTCGCCTTCGAGCAGCGCAACGTCGAGTTCCCCAAGACGTGGTCGCAGAACGCCACCAACATCGTGGCTCAGAAGTACTTCCGCGGCCAGCCCGGCTCCGCGGAACGCGAGCGCTCGGTGAAGCAGATGATCTCCCGGGTGGCCGGCACCATCGCGCGGTGGGGACGCGAGCGCCACTACTTCGCCACCGACGAGGACGCCCAGGCGTTCGAGGACGAGCTGACCCACGTCCTGCTGCACCAGATGGCGGCGTTCAACTCGCCGGTGTGGTTCAACTGCGGCTGGCATCCCGAGGGAGACCCGCGGTGCCAGATGAGCGCCTGCTTCATCCTCTCGGTGCAGGACACGATGGAGTCGATCCTCGCCTGGAACACCAAGGAGGGGATCATCTTCCGCGGGGGCTCGGGCTCGGGGATCAACCTGTCGAGGATCCGCGGTTCGATGGAGCCGCTGTCCAAGGGCGGCACCGCGTCGGGGCCGGTGTCCTTCATGCGCGGCGCCGACGCCTGGGCGGGCTCGATCAAGTCGGGCGGAGGGACGCGACGCGCAGCCAAGATGGTGGTGCTCGACGTCGACCACCCGGACATCCGCGAGTTCATCGCCTGCAAGGCCAAGGAGGAGGAGAAGGCCGCCGCCCTGCGCGAGGCCGGCTTCGACATGCGGATCGACGGGGACGGCTTCCACTCGATCCAGTACCAGAACGCCAACAACTCGGTCCGGGTCACCGACGAGTTCATGCGCGCGGCGGAGAACGACGAGCCCTGGCGGCTGACCGCGCGGCGCTCCGGAGAGCCCGTGGGAGAGCCGATCCCGGCGCGGGCGCTGATGCGGGAGATCGCCGAGGCGGCCTGGCGCTGCGCCGACCCGGGCGTCCAGTACGACACCACGATCAACCGCTGGCACACCTGCCCGAACTCGGGGCGGATCAACGCTTCGAACCCGTGCTCGGAGTACATGCACGTCGACGACTCGGCCTGCAATCTGGCGTCGCTGAACCTCATGAAGTTCCGCCGCGAGGACGGCACGCTGGACGTCGGGGCGTTCGAGCACGCCGTCGACGTCCTCTTCCTGGCCCAGGAGATCATCGTCGGGCCCTCGAGCTATCCGACCGAGGAGATCGGTCGCAACGCCCGGGCGTTTCGCCAGTTGGGGCTCGGCTACGCCAACCTCGGCGCCTACCTGATGGCCAACGGCCTGCCGTACGACTCCGACAAGGGACGCGCGACGGCGGCCGCGATCACCGCCCTGATGACCGGACGCGGCTACCGGGAGTCGGCCCGGATCGCCGCGGCGATGGGTCCCTACGAGCGCTACGCCGAGAACCGCGCTCCTCACGACGCGGTGATGGCGATGCACCGGGACGCCGCGCACGCGATCGGCGACGCCAACTCACCCGACTCCGGCCTGCTGGCCGCCGCGCGGACCACCTGGGACGAGGCCCTGGCCCTCGGTCGCGAGCACGGCTACCGCAACGCCCAGGCCACCGTGCTCGCCCCCACCGGGACGATCTCGTTCCTGATGGACTGCGACACCACCGGCATCGAGCCCGACTTCTCGCTGGTCAAGTTCAAGGAGCTCGTCGGCGGCGGGCAGATGACGATCGTCAACCGCACGGTGCCTCTGGCGCTGCGCACCCTGGGCTACGCGGAAGCCGAGGCCCAGCAGATCGAGGCGCATATCAACGAGCACGGGACGATCATCGGCGCCCCCGGGCTGAGCAGCGAGCACCTGTCGGTGTTCGACGTGGCGGTGGGAGAGCGGGCCATCTCCCATATGGGCCACATCCGCATGATGAGCGCGGCCCAGCCGTTCATCAGCGGGGCGATCTCCAAGACCGTGAACCTGCCCGAGTCGGCCAGCGTCGAGGACATCGCCGAGGCCTACCTGGAGGGCTGGCGCCTGGGGCTCAAGGCACTGGCGATCTATCGCGATGGCTCCAAGACGGCGCAGGCGCTGCGCACCGACGCCCAGAAGTCCGAGGGCTCGGAGTCAAAGGCCGCGTCGGACCCGCCCGTCGAGGCGCGCCCCCGGCGCCGGCGGATGCCCCGCGAGCGCCAGTCGATCACCCACAAGTTCTCGATCGCCGGGCACGAGGGCTACATCACCGCCGGCATGTACGAGGACGGGACGGTGGGCGAGATCTTCCTCACCGACATCGGCAAGGAGGGCTCGACGCTGCGAGGCATGATGAACGCCTTCGCGACCTCGATCTCGATCGCGCTCCAGTACGGCGTGCCGCTGGAGACGCTGGTGCGCAAGTTCTCCTACATGCGCTTCGACCCCGAGGGGATCACAACCAACCCCGAGATCCCGTTCGCCAAGTCGATGCCCGACTACATCATGCGCTGGCTGGCCTCGCGCTTCCTGGACACCGACACCCAGGAGGAGCTGGGCATCCTGACCCCCGAGGTGCGGGCCCGCAAGATGGCCGAGGAGGCCGACAGCTCCGGCCGCGCGGACACCGCGGCTGGCGAGGGCGGCGGCAACGGCGGCGCCCAGGCTCCGGCCGCGGCGTTGACCGACACCCCGCCGGTCCAGCCCGCCAGGCTGCAGGGGCTCGACCTGGGTCCGGCCTGCGCCCAGTGCGGCGGCATGATGCAGCGCACCGGCTCCTGCTACACCTGCTCGAGCTGCGGCAACAACACCGGCTGCGGCTAGACGGCCGGCGCCGCTGGGCCGGGGGCACGAACCGCCGTCCGGCGCTCCCCCGCGGCCGCCGGGGGCAGGATCCAAGCCTGCCTCCTGCGCGGTGTACCCTCGCCGGCGTTGGCAGTTAGAACGCGCTACGCCAAGAACCGTGAGGTGAGCCTCGCCTATCAGGTCGTGGGCGAGGGTCCGCGGGACCTGCTGCTGACCACCGGCTGGGTCCTGCCGATCGACTCGTTCTGGGAGGACGCCGGCTACAGGGCGTTCGTCGAGCGGCTGGCCACCTTCAGCCGGGTGATCATGTGGGACAAGCGCGGGACGGGAGCCTCGGACCGGTTGAGCCCGGAGCGGCTGCCTGGCCTCGAGGAGCGGATGGAGGACATGAGCGCGGTGCTGGACGCCGCCGAGGCGGCGGAGGCCGCGCTGGTCGGCCTCTCGGAGGGGGCGATGCTGTCCGCTGTATTCGCGGCCACCCATCCCGAGAGGGTCACCGAGCTGGTCCTGTACGGCGGCTGGGCCGCGTCCACGACCGACGACGACTGCCCGGGGATCATGGGGGCGGAAGCGGGTCAGGATTTCATCGAGGGCGTCGGCACCGCCTGGGGCGAGGTGGGCGGGCTGCTGCAGCTGTGGGCCCCGACCGTCGCCGAGGACGCTCGCATGCAGGACTGGTGGAACCGCTCTCTGATGTCCGGGGCCAGCCCCGGGGCGGCGGTCGCCTGGCTTCGCATGACCGCGCAGATGGACGTTCGCGCCGCCCTCCCATCCATCTCGGTGCCGACCCTGGTCGTGCACCGGCGCGACGACCGGATCATCCCGTCGGAGAACTCGACCTACCTGGCCGAGCACATCGACGGGGCCAGGCACGTCGAGCTCCCGGGCGAGGACCATCTGTGGTGGGTGGGCGACGCCGACGCGCTGCTCGACGAGATCGAGGAGTTCATCACCGGTTCGCGCGGGGGGCGCGACCACGACCGTGCGCTCATGACCCTGCTGTTCACGGACGTCGTCGACTCGACCGCGCGCGCGGCGGAGCTGGGCGACCGACGGTGGCGCGATCTCAGCGACGCCCACGATCGGCTGGTCCGGGACCAGCTCGCGCGCTTCCGCGGGCGCGAGGTCAAGGCGCTGGGGGACGGATTCCTGGCCACCTTTGACGGGCCGGCCAGGGCGATTCGCTGCGCCTGCGCGATCCGCGACCGCTCGCGGGAGCTGGACCTGCCCGTTCGCGCCGGGCTGCACACCGGCGAGTGCGAGGTGGCGGACGGCGACGTGCGCGGCATCGCCGTCCACATCGCCGCCCGCGTCGGCGCGCTGGCCGACGGCGAAGAGGTCCTGGTCTCGAGCACGGTGCGGGACCTGGTGGCCGGCTCGGGGATCGAGTTCGCCGACCGCGGCGCGCACCGGCTCAAGGGCGTGCCCGACGACTGGCGGCTGTTCGCGGTCACGCGAGCCTGAGTTCCGCGCCTCGTCCGTCCACGAGACGGCACAGCCGGGATACTTGGCGCCTGGAGAGCCGACGTGCCCCGCTGGAGACCCACCATCGACACCCAGACCTGGCGCCTGCGAATCAGGGAGGCGCTGCTGGGCGACGACTCGGCCGCGTCGCCCTACCACACAACGGTCGAGCGCTTCGCCCGCCGCCATCCCCGGGTCTCCCTCACCATCGCCGAGGCCGCCCTGGCGGCCGGGTCACTCGGGGCATGGCTCGCGGTGGTCGAGCACTGGTCGCTGACGCGCGATCCCGCGGTGGCCCTTCTGACCGGCGCCGGCGGCGCGCTGATCGCCGCGGCCGCGCTGGTCCGGCTCCGGCGGGACGGCATCGCCGCGCCGGTCCTCATCCTGGTGGCCAGCTGGCTGCCGCCCGTCCTGGCCGGGGTGGCGGCGCTCCAGCCCGAGTCGGCCGGCGGATGGGTGGCGGTCGCCGGCTACGGCTTCCTGGCCGTCTACCTGGCGGCCTGCGGCGCGCTGCTCGCCGTCGCCCCCCGGATCACGCGTCACGAGGAGCAGCTCACACGGGCGCTGTTTCGCGAGCGCCGGCGGGCGACGCTCAGCGCCCTGCGCCGTCGGCCGCCGCGCCACCCGCGAGTGGCGCCGAAGCCGGGCGGGTCGCGACCCTCGTCGTAGGTCGGCGCTCACGCCGCGGTGCGGGCCGCGGCCCGGTCGGCTCCCCAGCGCCGCAGCGCCTCGATCACGCCCGCCAGCCGCTGCCCGTCGGGCGTCAGGCGGTACTCGACCTGGGGCGGCCGGGAGGCGATGACCCGCCGCTCGAGCACACCGGCCTGCTCGAGCTCGGTCAGGCGCTGGACCAGCGTGCGCGGAGGCACGCCGCCGACCGACTGGCTGACCTCGTTGAAGCGCGCAGCGCCGCTGTGACAGGCGTAGACGACCGCCAGGGACCAGCGCCGACCGAGGAGATCCGCGGCCAGGCGGATCTCCTCGGGGACCGGCGGGCAGCTACGACACCTGCGGGCCATCGCCGACCATCCCGTCAGGCGGTGACCGCGTCCCGTCGAGGCTCGAGGGCTAGGGCCAGCACCTCGTCGATGGTCATCACCGGATGGAAGGTCATCGCCTCGCGAACCTCCTCCGGGACGTCGTCGAGATCGGCGCGGTTGCGCTCGGGCAGGATCACGTCGGTCAGGCCCGCCGCGTGCGCCGCCAGCACCTTCTGCTTGATGCCGCCGATCAGCAGCACCCGGCCCTGCAGCGTGGTCTCGCCGGTCATGCCCACGGTGTGCTTGACCGGCCGGCCGGACAGCAGCGACGCCAGGGCGGTGGTCATCGTGATGCCGGCGCTGGGGCCGTCCTTCGGGATGGCTCCGGCCGGGACGTGGAGATGGAACTCCCGCCCGTCGAAGATCCCATCGTCGATCCCCAGCGAGTCGGCGTGGCCGCGCACGTAGGACAGCGCGATCCGGGCGGACTCCTTCATCACGTCGCCCAGCTGACCGGTCAGGGTCAGGCCGCGATCGCCCTTCATCGATGTGGCCTCGATGAACAGCACCTCGCCGCCCGTGCCGGTGACCGACAGGCCGGTGGCGACACCGGGGATCGCGGTCCGCTCGGCGGCCTCCTGGAAGAACCGCTGACGTCCGAGCGCGTCGCGGACGGCGTCAAGATCGATCGCCACCGGCGCCTCGCGCTCACCCGCGGCGATCTTGGTCGCGGTCTTGCGCAGGATCGTGCCGAGCTCACGCTCGAGCTGTCGGACGCCCGCCTCGCGCGTGTACTCGGTGACGACGAGCCGGATCAGGTCGTCCGGGATCGAGACCTCGTCCTCGCGCAGGCCGTTGCGCTCGCGCTGGCGCGGGACCAGGTACCCGCGCGCGATCGCGCCCTTCTCGTCGACCGTGTAGCCGTCGAAGCGGATGACCTCCATGCGGTCCAGCAGCGGGCCTGGGATGGTCTCCGCCACGTTGGCGGTGGCGATGAAGAGCACGTGCGAGAGGTCGAGCTCGACGTCGAGATAGTGGTCGCGGAACGAGTGGTTCTGCGCCGGGTCGAGCACCTCCAGCAGAGCGGCACTGGGGTCGCCGCGCCAGTCGGCGCCGACCTTGTCGACCTCGTCGAGCATGATCACCGGGTTCATCGTCCCGGCGTCGCGCAAGGCCCGAACCAGCCGGCCCGGCAGCGCGCCGATGTATGTGCGCCGGTGCCCGCGGATCTCGGCCTCGTCGCGTACGCCGCCCAGCGACATACGAACGAACTCGCGGCCGGTGGCCCGGGCGATCGACTCGCCGATCGACGTCTTGCCGGTGCCCGGCGGACCGATCAGGGTGAGGATGGCGCCCGAGCGCCGGTCCTCCTGGATCCCCCGCTCCTGACGCAGCTTGCGCACCGCCAGGTACTCGGTGATCCGCTGCTTGACGTCCTCCAGCCCGGCGTGGTCGGCGTCCAGCACCTCGCGGGCGTGGACGGGGTCCAGCCGCTCCTCGGAGCGCTTGCTCCAGGGCACGGCGATCAGCCAGTCCAGGTACGTCCGGATCATGGACGCCTCGCCGGAGGCCTCACCCATCTTCTCCAGCCGGCCCAGCTCGCGCTCGGCCTGCTCGCGGACCTCCTCGGGCATGCCGGCCTCTTCGATCTTGGTCCGGTACTCCTCGACCACGGAGCCCTCGTCCTCGCCGAGCTCCTTGCGGATCGACTCCATCTGCTTGCGCAGGAAGTACTCGCGCTGCTGCTTCTCGGCGCCGGACTCGACGTCCTCGCGGATGCGCTTGCGGACCTGCAGCTCGGCCAGCCGCTCGCGCTGGAAGCGCAGGGCCAGCTCCAGCCTCTCGGTGACGTCGACCGTCTCCAGGAGCTGGACCTTCTGCTCGTAGGCGAGGTCGGGCGAGTAGCCGGAGGTATCGGCCAGCGCGCCCGGATCCACGATCGAGCGCACGAAGGCCGCCACGCGACCGTCGTCGCCGCGCAGCTCCAGGATCTCCTCGACCACGGCGCGGTACTCCCGCTCGAGCTCGCGGGTGCGGCCGTCGACCGGATGCTCGTCCTCGCGCTCGGTCACCTCGACGCGCAGGTCGCCGGAGGCGTCGCTGGTCGCGGCGCCGATCTCGGCCCGGTGCAGGCCGGCGAGCGAGACCGCCCGGCCGCCGCCGGGCAGGCGAACGCGGTCGGCGACCTCGGCCACGGTACCGACTCGGGCGTAGTCGCTGCCGTGACGGGGGACGAGCACGACCCGCTCCTCGTCGCGGACGTCGACGGGCAGGGTGAGATTCATGTTGGGGAAGACGACGGTGTCTTCCAGGGGAATGAGAAGGAGGTTCATGTCAGTTCAAGCTCCATATGTGCTTACGACACGTAAGGAAGTATAGCGTGGAATCGGACGTCCGTCCGCGCTGGCGGGGAAAGTCGCCGGCGCTCTGCCTGCCCCAGCCGGGGGTCCGGCGGACCGGCTCAGTCCGCAGCGCCGCGGCGCCGCACCAGCCGGTGGCGAAGGCCGCGACGGAGCGGGGCCGGCTCAGCCTGCCGGGCGCCCGGATCGGCGGGCTCGATCTGCCGGGCCGGGGCGCCCGCAGGCCCGGGCCCCCCGGCGCGGTCGCGGTCCTCGCTGCGCCCCACCAGGTAGAACGCCCACGCCACCGCCGCCACCGCCGCCACCCCGGCGGCGGCGATCGCGATCGCGGTCACCAGCGTGCTGACCGCCATTCAGCGGTGGACCGACGACATGTCCGCGTAGCGCTCGCCGGCCGCCGCGCCGTGCGGCGCCGCCTCGTCGATACGCGCCAGCTCCTGGGCCGACAGGCGAATCTCGTCAGCGGCGACGTTCTCCTCGAGATAGGACCGGCGCTTCGTGCCGGGATCGGGACGATGTCCTCGCCTCGATGGAGCACCCAGGCCTGCGCGAGCTGCCCGGGCGTCACGCCCCGCTCGGCGGCTATCTCCCTGACCCGATCGACGAGCTCGAGGTTGCGCCGGAAGTTGTCGCCGGTGAAGCGCGGATGGGCGCGGCGGAAGTCGTCGGGGGCCAGGTCGTCCGGCGACTGGATCTGACCGGTGAGGAAGCCCCGGCCCAGCGGGCTGTAGGCCACAAAGCCGATCCCCAGCGCGCGGACCGTCGGCAGAACCTCCTCCTCGGGGTCGCGGCTCCACAGCGAATACTCGGTCTGCAGCGCGCAGATCGGATGAACGGCGTGGGCGCGGCGGATGGTGTCGGGGGCGGCCTCGGAGAGCCCGAGGTGGCGAACCTTCCCCTGCTCGACCAGGCGCGCCATCGCCCCGACGGTCTCCTCGATCGGCACCTGGGGATCGACCCGATGCTGGTAGTAGAGGTCGATGTGGTCGACCTCCAGCCGGCGCAGCGAGGCCTCGCAGGCCTCCTGCACGTACTCGGGGCGGCCGCTGATCCGACGGTCCATCGGGTCCTCGCCGCGCACGATGCCGAACTTGGTGGCGAGCACCACCTGCTCTCGCCGGCCCGCGATCGCCCGTCCCACCAGGCGCTCGTTGGCCCCGGCCCCGTACATGTCCGCGGTGTCCAGGAAGTCCACGCCCAGCTCGAGGGCGCGCTGGATGGTGGCGATCGATTCGCCCTCGTCGGTCGTGCCGTAGAACTCCGACATCCCCATGCAGCCCAGTCCCTGGGCGGAGACCTCGAGGCCGTCGGATCCGAGCCTACGACGCTCCATCACCCTGGCTGCGGGGCAGGACCATCTGGGTGCAGGTGAAGAACGCCGCGAGCCGCTCGCGGCGGCTGACCCGCACCTCCCAGACCTGCGTGCGCCGGCCGACGTGGAGCGGCGCCCCGACCGCCTCGAGCTCGTCCCCCTCGCCGGCGGAGTGGAAGACGTTGGTCTTCAGCTCCACCGTGGTGAAGTCGCTGCCGGGCTGAAGGTGGCGCATCGTCCCCCATGCCGCCACGGTGTCCGCGAACGCGACCCAGACCCCGCCGTGGACATAGCCGCCGGGGTGCAGATGACGGCGCTCGACCTGGAGCCGGCCCCGCACCAGCTCGTCCTCGATGTGCACCAGCTCGATGCCCAGATCGCCCGGAAAGGTGCCCTCCAGGGCGCGACGCGAGAGCTCGGGGGTGATCGGCGAGCCGGGCGGCATGGCCGGGAGTCTGCCACGGGTCGCGCGCGTAACGCCCGGTTGCTCGGCGGGACTGCACCTCTAAGCTTGTTGGACACCCGACCGCAAGAGAGGCCATGGCGACAAAGATCGATCGCAGCGACGAGGAGTGGCGCCGGGAGCTGACCCCGGAGCAGTACGAGGTCACGCGTAGAGCCGGCACCGAGCGGCCCTTCAGCGGTCAGTACTGGGACTGTCACGACGACGGCATGTACCGCTGCGTCTGCTGCGGAGCCGAGCTGTTCGACTCGGACACCAAGTTCGACTCAGGCACCGGCTGGCCGTCCTTCTACGAGCCGGCGGATTCCGACCACGTCGACGAGCGCTCCGACAACAGCTTCCTCATGCGGCGCACCGAGGTGGTCTGCCAACAGTGCGGCGCCCATCTCGGGCATGTGTTCGACGACGGGCCGGCGCCCACCGGCCAGCGCTACTGCATCAACTCGGCCGCGCTGGACCTCGAGCGCCGAGGCGGCTCGGAGCCGGCCTAGACCACCGGCAAGATTCCCGGAAGGTGCGGGTCCGTCCGCGGCCTCGGCTTGACTGATGTCGGTAGCGCTCGTAGTTGTCGTCCAGCCGACGGCACCGCGGCGAATGCATCCGCCCCGCTACATCTACGCGTCCACACTGTCCCGACGGGATCGTTCCTGGGGACGGCCGCGCCGCCATCCGGTGGCGGCGGTGGCGCTGCCGCTGCTGATCACGCTCAGCGCTCTGGCCGCGGTGCTGGCCGCAGGCGTCCTGGCCAGCCTGCCGCTCTGAGGCGCGCGGCGCCGGAGAGCCCGCCGCCGCGCAGCCGGCGGTCAGGCGGCGGCTTCCTGCTCCGGCCGCGAGGCCACGAAGTCCAGCAGGACCTGGTTGAACGCCTCGGGCCGCTCGAGCTGGGGGACGTGCCCGGTGTCGTCCAGGACCACCTTGCGGCTGTCCGGGATCAGGCGTTCGAACTGGTGCGCGTCCTGCAGCGGTAGGACCGCGTCCTTCTCGCCCCAGACGATCAGGGTGGGGCAGGAGATCTCCGGCAGGCGGTCGCGGAAGTCGTATTCCAGGCACGCGCGCAGGGCGTCGTGGAATCCGGGCTTGCCGGCGCCCTTCATCAGCGCCTCCCAGGCCACGTCGGCCCGCAGCCGGGCCGGATGGCGGGCCACCAGGAGCAGCGCCAGATGGCGCGATACCGGCCGGCGGGCCATGGCGCGGTGGCGGGCGGCCGTGACCGCGGTCAGGGCGGCCGCGACGCGCCCCCCGGTCAGCACCGGCGCGCGGTGGACGTTGGGGCCGGTCAGCCCGGCCGCCGAGACCAGGACCAGCCGCTCGACCCCGGGCGCGAACTGGATGGCCACCTCGGCTGCGATGAAGCCGCCCATCGAGTTGCCGACCAGGTTGACCCGCTCGATGCCCAGGCGCTCGCGCAGCGCCTCGACGCAGCGGGCGTAGCCGCTGATCGAGATCTCGTCCCGGGGCCTCTCGGAGAGCCCGAACCCGGGCAGGTCCAGAGCGACCACCCGGCGCTCCTGGGCGATGCGCGGGATGTTCTCCAGCCAGTTCTGCCACTGGCCGCCGAGGCCGTGGACCATGATCACCGGCGCCCCCGGCCCGCTGCCGATGTCCACGTAGTTGAGCCGGCACCCCTCGACCTCGGCGCTTTGCAGATGGGATGCCCAATCCACCTGGCGCCAGTCCGGGCTGGCGCCGGCCCCGTAGTCGTCGTCGGCCTTGCGGTGCGCCCAGGGGGTGGTGGGAGGCGCGGCGCGCGCCAGGCGTCGGCGGGAGCTCGAGCGACGTGATGAGGCGGCCATAGCTCTCCGTGCTTACTACCCGCCCCGCAGGCGACCGAGCACGCGCTTGGCCAGTCGCAGCGGCGCCCCCACCCGCGTCTCCTTGGCCACCCGGCGCAGGCCCGCCTTGGTGCGGGCCCAGCGCTCACGCACCTGCGAGCGCCCCACCGGCAGCACCGAGAACCCGCACTCGAACTCGAGCCGCCACACCGGCCCGCCGGCCAGCCTCTCGACGTCGATCACGAAGCGCGGGTCGCCGGCCGGGACCTTGAACAGCTTGGGGCCGATGGCTCGGGCGCCCCTGACCCGCAGGCGGCCGATGTCACGCGGCGACTCCAGCTCCACGTGGACGGGCTCCGGGCGCTCGTGCACCAGGCAGCGCAGTGAGATCCAGTCCAGGCGCAGGACGCAGGACTCGTGCGCCGGGTGCAGCCGCAGGCGCTTGATGAAGTCGCCGCGGATGGTCGCCCGCACGAACGAGAGGCCGCGCCGGTTGCGCCGGGTGCGCAGCGCCATCCGGTTGGAGCCCTCGAACCCCCAGCCCAGATCGGCGTAGACCTCGAAATCGCCGGTCTCCAGGCGCGACGAGAAGGCGTCCCAGGGCACGACGCCGGCGCTGGCGGCTCGCAGGCTGGAGGCGAGGTGCTCGTCGTGCAGGGCGGCCAGCCCGAACGGCCAGTAGAGCTCGGTCATGGGGATGTCGACCAGCCCGTACGGCTCGAGGTAGGGCAGCGCCCTCAGCGCCGGGCCGGCGGCGATCGGGTCGACCCGGCGCGAGCCGAAGTTCTCGTCGTGCAGCCATCCGCTGAACAGAGCCGCCTCGTCCCCGGTGGGCGCCGTCACCGACCGCAGGACCATGGCCAGGAGCCGGTCGCGGGCGCCGTCGGCCAGCGGCGGCAGGGCACCCGGCAGCGCCGCCCGGTAGCGCAGCCACTCGCGCTGGAAGGCGAGGATCCCCTGCTGCACCGCGGCGCGTTCCACGCTCTGCAGCGAGGGCTCCTCGGCGTCGGCCAGGATCGGCCGCAGGTCCTCGGTGAGGCCGACCTGGGAGCCGTGGTCGGGCATGCAGACCTGCTCGAGGATCTCCGGGCTGCGCATGATCGCCGCCACCTCGCCCTCGGGGACCCCGCAGTCGCCGAGGAAGCCGCGGGCGTCCATGTCGTCCAGGACCCGCCCGGTGGCGCGATCCCCGGTGATCAGGTACAGGCCGACCGTGCGCCAGTCGACGCCGGCCGCGCGCAGGAGCTGCTCCAGCATGGCCTGCGTGGTGGCTCGCCACCCCAGGTCGACCAGCATCAGGCGCTCCTCGCCGGGCGGTCGCTGCTGCTCGACGTAGCGCAGGATCCGGCGGCGAAGGGCGTGGGCCTCGGCCGCCAGCCGCGCGCGCAGCTCCGCGCGCGAGACGATCTCCTCGATCACCACGTCGCCGAATCCGGCGTCGTCCAGCCGCTTGTCGGCCTGCCCGGCCAGCGACGGGAGGTCGTCCAGGGTCAGGCCGACGGTGGCCATGAACTCCCGCAGGGTCGGAAGCTGGCGGCGGGCGAACAGCGCCTCGAGCTGCTCCCGGCCGGCCTCGCCGATCGCCGCGCGCGCGCACACCTGGCGCGAGAGCCAGATCGGCTCGGCCACGGCGCCGGTCCCCCGTCCGGCCGACTCGCGCGCGGCGTTGATCAGCCGGGAGAGCAGTTCGCCCTCGCGCATCAGGCAGAAGACCTTCGAGCAGCCCGCCCGCGCCGCCTGCTCCTGGACCCATTCGGCGAAACCGGTAAGCGCGGGACCCACGGCGGCGGACCCGAAATCCCAGAACGGCCGCAGGCCCTCGGGCTGCTGGACCCCCTCGGCGCGATGGAGGACCTTGGCCCGCAGGGCGGAGAGCCCGTGGTCGCCGTGGACCGGATCCAGAGGCGTCTGATGCTGCGCGGACTCGCGCTCGACAATGCGCTGGAGGCGGGCGGGACGCCGTTCGAAGTAGAGCGTCCGGATGCCCAGCCGGCTGGGGGCGACCACGTCGGAGAAATGGTTGTCGCCGAGGTGCAACACCTGCTCGGGACGGCAGCCCAGCTCGTGGAGGACCACACTGAACAGTCCCGAGGCCTTGCCGGCGCCGTAACGGCTGGACGGGAAGATGCGGTCGATCTGGGCGGAGTCGAGCGGTCCGCGAGCCATGAACAGGCGCAGCTGGCGCTCGGAGAAGTAGGTGTCCGAGACCGCGATCACGGTCCGGCCGCCCTCACGGGCCGCGCGCACGAGCTCGAGCACGTCGAGGTCGGGAACCAGCAGGTCGCGCTCGACCTCGGTCTCGACCTCCGCGAGATCGTCGGGAGCGACGCCTCCGGCGAACAGCGACCCGGGCAGCGCCCCGTGGATCTCGTCGAGGGTCACCTCCACCCCCCGGCCGCCGGCCAGCGTGCGGGCGCGGGCCTGCTCCTCGGCGGCACGGCGCAACTTGGCGAACAGCTCGTCGGACACCCCGTCGGCCAGGGCCCCGCGCCGTCTCAGCCGATCGGCCACCAAGGGGAAGGCGTCCACCGGCTCGGACAGCTTGCGGAACAGCAGCGTGTCGAAGACGTCCACAGACAGGACGCGAACGGCGTCGTCGTCGGCCAGCCGGGCGAACGCCGGGGCCAGCCGTGAGTCGGCTCGCCCGGACAGCGCGGCGGGCGCCTCGTCCAGCTGGGCCGCGGGGGTGGTGATCCGTTCCATCAGCTGCGCACAGTCTCCAGCGGCAACCGGTCGGGTCGATCGACGAGCGCGCGGGGCGCGAGCCGGCCGGCGGCCGCGACGCACCACAGCAGCGCCATCCAGGCCAGCGACGCCACCACCACGTGGACCCAGACGATCTCGGCCGGAAGCCGGAGCGCGTACTGGACGAAGCCGATCACGCCCTGGAGCGCGAGCAGCCCGAGCAGCACCGCGACCGCGCGGCGCAGCTCCTGGCCGGCGCGGCGCCGGCGTAAGAGGACCCATACCGCGACGGCGGCCAAGCCCATCAGCGCGGCGATCCGGGCGTGCTGGTGAATCGCCCAGTCGAGCGTCCCGGTTCCCCGGAAGTCGAGCCGGTTGATCTTCTGCCCCGCCATACCGCCGGCATGGGGACCGGCGGCGGTCGCCGCCGTGCCGACGAAGATCGTGAGCGCCCCCAGCGGCAGCAGCGCGCGGACCGCCCAGGTGGCCAGGCGATCGGTGGCCCGGGGCCGCGCGCCCGGCTCGTACCGCGCCCGCCAGGCCAGCGCCACCGCCGCGACCAGGATCAGCATCGACAGCCCGAAGTGGGCCATCACGAAGCCGGGGCGCAGGTGCTCGCGCACGGTCACTCCGCCGAGGACCGCCTGGGCGAGCACCCCGAGGGGCAGCAGTGCCGCCAGCAGCGCTAGG
>DATFPO010000094.1:0-6987 GCA_035264745.1 Solirubrobacteraceae bacterium
CCATGGCCGGGATCCACCACGCCCCAGCCGAAGGCACCGTCCACGAACCGGGCGAAGGCGATCGAGGTGGCCACCGGCCCGCGCCCGGCGATCCGGCGCACGGTGCCAAGCCGGCGCAGTCCGGACATGACCCGGGGCGAGATGACATCGGGCGGCCCCAGCACGTAGATCTTGGGCTGCTGGTGGGCTTTCAGGGCGGCCACCGTCTCAGACGGAATGCTGTCCCGGCGCACGTAGAGGACCGGGTCTCCGCCCTTGGCCGCCCAGGCCGCCGCGGGCATGGCGTACTCCGGCTGCTCGGCGGACGCGATGATCACGCGGTCCGAGGTCTTCCCGGCCGCGGCGGACTGGAGGCGGTCGATCTCCCGGGCGATCGCGAAGGGATTGCGCCCCCCGACCTCGACCACCTTGCGGTCGCCGGGCTTGGCCGCCGCCCCGACCCGGATCACCTGGGCCCCGGCCGCGGCCCGGGAGCCCGTGGGGTGGAGGCTGTCCAGGGCGTCGGAGGTGGCCTTGGGCATGTCGCCGCCCTGCGTGAGCAGGACCGGCGCGCGTATGGGCGGCGACATGAACACGGAGGCCGCGATCGCTGACGCCCAGTCGTCGGAGTCGACCAGGGCCACGGCGCGCGGACGCTGCGCCGCGGCGCCGCCCGAGAACACCGCGAGGGCGACCCCGGCGGCGTCGGCGGTCGGGTCCGCGCCTCCGACCCGGGTCGTGTTCTTGGTCGCGAAGCCGGGGAAGCCGAGCGCCACCGACGCCTTCTCGTCCTTGCCCTGCTGGCCGAGCGTCGGTCCGTTGCTCAGGTCGGCCCCGCCGCCGCACCCCGGCATCGCGACGGCCGGGACCGCGAGCGCGGCGAGGGTGGCGAGCAGCCGGCGGGGCATCGCGGCGGACCATAGCGGGCCGGCTGACGGCGGCCGCCGGTGGCCTCGGTCGGGCGCACGCCGGCGTTCACCGACGTCGTGCCGCAGCCGCCCGAGCCCCGGCGGCGGCTAACCTGGCTGGCCGATGTCCGACGTCTCCACCCGCAATCGCGTCCGCATCGAGGTCGATCGCCAGCTCTGCTACGGGTTCGGCGACTGCGTGGACAGCCTGCCCGAGGTGTTCGCGCTCGACGAGGAGGACACGGCCACGGTGATCGACCCCGACGCGGCCCCGCTGGACGACATCCTCGAGGCGGCTCAGAACTGCCCGGTGGACGCGATCATCGTCACCGGCGAGGACGGCGAGCAGCTCTACCCGTAGGCGCGACGAGCGCCCCCGGGGACCGCGCGCTGACCGGGCCCGGGCGGCGGGCGGCGCGATGGGGTGGGCTAGGCTTCGACTTCCCAACCCCGACGCCGAGGAGGATGCGATGCCTGGTATTGCGGGGCGCATGTCCACCGTCATCAAGGCGAAGATCTCCAGGCTGCTCGACCGCGCCGAGGACCCGTCCGAGACGCTCGAGTACAGCTACCAGAAGCAGATCGAGCTGCTCCAGAACGTCAAGAAGGGCATCGCCGACGTCGTCACCTCGAAGAAGCGCCTCCAGCTGCAGTCCCAGAAGCTCGAGCAGAGCGTGGTCAAGCTGGACACCCAGGCCCGGCAGGCGCTATCGGCCGGCAACGAGGAACTCGCGCGCACCGCGCTCGAGCGCAAGCAGATCGCCCAGACCGAGCTGCAGTCGCTCGACCAGCAGGTGTCCGAGCTCGAGCAGCAGCAGGCCCAGCTCACCGAGAACGAGAACCGGCTGCGCTCGAAGATCGAGGCGTTCCGCACCAAGAAGGAGGTCATCAAGGCGCAGTACTCGGCCGCCGACGCCCAGGTCAAGATCTCGGAGGCGGCGACCGGCGTGGGGGAGGAGATGGCCGACGTCGGCCTGGCCATGCAGCGCGCCATGGACAAGACCGAGAACCTGCGCGCGCGGGCGTCGGCGGTGGAGGAGCTGGAGAAGGCCGGCACGTTCGAGGACCTCACCCAGCTGGGCTCCGGCGAGGACGACATCGACCGTCAGCTCAAGGAGCTGACCACCGACAGCGCGGTCGACAACGAGCTGGCCAGGATGAAGACGGAGCTCGGCAGCGGCGGCGCGGGCGCCCCGGCGATCGAGGCGGGCGGCGAGAGCGGCCGCCCGGAGGAGTCGCGGTGATCGTCCGGATCGCCACGGAGGACCAGTACGAGCTCTCCGACGACCACGCCCCGCGGCTCAACGAGCTCGACAACGCAATCGTCGACGCGGTCCGGGCGGGCAACGACGGCACCTTCCGCCAGCTGCTGGGCGAGATGCTCGCCCTCGTGCGCGACAAGGGGCAGGTGGTGGACGACGACGACCTGCGCGAGTCGGAGGTGATCCTGCCGCCGCCCGACCTGACCTTAGAGGAGGCGGCCGAGGAGTTCAGCGGCGAGGGGCTGATCCCCGGCTGAGGCCGATCAGCGCCGCGGGCGGCGGGTGCGCGACCGCTCCTCCTGGCGCTCCACCACCTGCGCGATCAGCCGCAGGATCTGCTCGGAGCCCTCGGCCCGGGCGTGGCCGGTCTCGAACGCCTCGCGCCACTGCCGCACCCCTCCCTCGTCCGCCAGCCGGTTGAAGTCGGCCCGCGGGATCGAGACGCGCACGCGAGCGTCGACCGCCATGTCCTTGGTGATCCGCGGGCCGGGCATCTCCACCCGGTAGAGCTGGACGTCGCCCCGCCCGCGCAGCTCGAGGCCGCAGACCAGCTTGAGGTTGGCCAGCGCCGGCACCTCGGCCAGGAAGCGGCGTACCGCGGTGTCGATCAGGGTCCGGGTGTCGGCGGCCACCGCAGGGCGAGCCTAGCGCAGGCTGCGCCCTAGATCCGGTGGCGATGGAGCAGCTTCTTGCCGATGACCATCCGCTGGATCTCGGAGGTTCCCTCGCCGATAAGCAGCAGCGGCGCGTCGCGGTAGAGGCGCTCGATCTCGTACTCCTTGGAGTAGCCGTAGCCGCCGTGGATCCGGAAGGCGTCCTCGACACACTCCTTGCCCGCCTCGGAGGCGAACAGCTTGGCCATCCCTGCCTCCAGGTCGGAGCGCTCGCCCGCGTCCTTGAGCCGGGCGGCCCTCAGCGTGAGCAGGCGAGCCGCGTCGACCTTGGTGGCCATGTCCGCCAGCTTGAACTGGATGGCCTGGTGGTCGGCGATCTGCTTGCCGAACGTCTTGCGCTCCTGCGAATAGCGCAGGCCCAGCTCCAGCGCGCGCTGGGCGATGCCCACCCCCCGGGCGGCCACGTTGACCCGGCCGACCTCCAGCGCGTCCATCATCTGCACGAAGCCCTGCCCCAGACCGGCGTCCTCGCCTCCGAGCACGTTCTCGCCCGGGGAGCGGTACCCGTCGAACACCAGCTCGGTCGACTCCACACCCTTGTAGCCCAGCTTCTTGATCTTCGGGGGGATGGTGAACCCGGCGTACTCGCCCGTGTTCTCCGCGACGCCGGGCTCCTTCTCGGCGATGAAGCAGGTCATCCCGCGATAGGGCGGCTCCGCCTTGGGATCGGTCCGGACCAGCACGAAGACGACGCCGGACATCAGGCCGTTGGTCACCCACATCTTGGTGCCGTCGATCTGCCAGGTCCCGTCGTCCTGCTTGACCGCCCGCGTCTTGATCGCCTGCACGTCCGAGCCGCACTCGGGCTCCGACAGGGAGAAGGCGGCCCGCAGCTCGCCGGTCGCCATCCGCGGCAGATACCTGTCCTTCTGCTCGTCGGTGCCGAACTTCATCAGCAGGTAGGAGCCGATGAAGTGGGTGTTGACGATCCCCGAGATCGAGATCCAGCCCCGGGACAGCTCCTCCACGATCATCGCGTACGTGGTCAGGTCGAGCCCCATCCCGCCGTAGTCCTCGGGGATCGTCACCCCGAACAGCCCGAGCTCCATCATCTGCTCGACGATCGGCGCGGGGAACTCGTCCTCGTGGTCGTAGTGCTCGGCGCTGGGGATGATCTGCTCGTCCACGAACTGGCGCACCATCTCGGTGATCGCCTTCTGCTCGTCGGTCTTCTCCAGGTACGACTGGGCGGCTACTGCCATGCGGGTTGCGCTCCGGGCTCGGGTGTCGCTGATCCGAGCCGGAGGATACCGGCGGGGACCGTGCCGCCTCGGCGCCGTGGGCGCCGGCGGACTAGTGCGCCACCGCCACCCCCAGCCACACGATGGCCAGCGTGGAGAGGAAGATCCCGGCGTCGAGGACCTGCAGGTCCGGCCGACGCATGTGGGCGACCACCAGCGCCGCGACCACGGCGACGAGCGCGAGCTTGACGTGGAGGGCCGGGTCGCCCCACTGGTGGAAGTGGGTGGCCATCGCGCCGCCGGTGGCGGCCAGCACCGCGATGGAGATCAACGTGCCGTAGCCGAAGCGACGGGCGATCGCCCGCATCGGCCCGCCGTCGGCCGCGCCGCGCAGGACGGGCACGACGGCGCCCGCCAGCAGGAGCTGGCCGCCCAGGAAGAAGGCCATGGCCACGAGGTGCAGCCAGCGGATGACGTCCCACACGGCCGGCGATCCTAGTCGCCGCCGCCGCTAGCCTCGTCGCGTGAACTTCGCGCGCGAAGTCCTCGACAGCGCCCGGCCCGACCGGAGGGCTCTGGTGGAGATCGCCGCCGACGGGTCGCGCCGCGAGCACAGCTTCGGCGAGATCGCCGAGCGCAGCGCCCGGGTGGCCGGGACGCTCGCGGCTCGGGGAGTCCGCCGCGGCGACGTGGTGATGACCCTGGTCGGCAACCGCCCCGAATGGGTCGACACCATGATGGGGTGCTTCCGGCTGGGGGCGGTCGCGCTGGCCTGCACCGAGCAGCTGCGGGCCCGCGACCTGCGGCAGCGGATGGAGGCCGCCCGGCCGGCGCTGATCGTCGCCGACCGGCGCGACCTGCGCGAGCTGTCGGCGGCGCGGCCGGCGTGCGAGGTGCTGGTGGTCCCCGACCGGTCGCTGTGGGCGGCGCAGCCGGAGCCCGCGATCGAGCTGGAGCCCGACGACCCCTGCCTGATCACCTTCACCAGCGGGACCGCCGGGGAGCCCAAGGGGGTGCTGCACGGCCAGCGCTACCTCAGCGGCCAGAGCCTCCAGGCCGAGCATTGGCTCGACGCGCGCCCCGGCGACCTCGTCTGGTGCACGGCCGCCAGCGGATGGTCGAAATCGGCCCGCAACTCGTTCATCGCGGCCTGGCTGCGCGGAGCCACCGCGCTGCTCCACGACGCCCGGTTCGATCCCGAGGAGCGCCTGGACCTGGTCGAGCGCGAGCGCGTGAACGTGCTGTGCATGGCCCCGACCGAGTACCGGGTGATCGCCAAGCGCGCCCGCCTGCGGCGGCTGCCCGGGCTGCGCAGCCTGGTGGCGGCGGGCGAGGCGCTCAACCCGGAGGTCCTGCGCGAATGGAGGGACGCCACCGGCGTAGACGTGCGCGACGGCTACGGCCAGACCGAGACCGGCCAGCTCACCGGCAACCCGCCCGGTGAGCCGGCCCGGCTGGGATCGATGGGGCGCGCGCTGCCGGGCGTGCGGCTCGACGTTCAGGACGGCGAGCTGGTGCTCACCGATCCCGGCAGCGACCCGACGTTCTTCGTGCGCTATCTGGGTGAGCGCCCGGCCTCCCGCACGGCGCCCTGGCACACCGGCGACCGGGTGGCCCGGGACGAGGACGGATACCTGTACTTCGAGGGGCGCTCGGACGACGTGATCATCTCGGCCGGGTACCGGATCGGGCCGTTCGAGGTGGAGTCGGCGCTGGTGGAGCATCCCGCCGTGGCCGAGGCGGCGGTGATCGCCGCCCCCGACGAGGAGCGCGGCGCGGTGGTTCGGGCCGTGGTGGTGCTGTGCGACGGCTACCGGCCGGGCAGCGAGCTGGCCCGCGAGCTGCAGGAGCACGTCAAGGCCCAGACCGCGCCGTACAAGTACCCGCGCCTGATCGACTTCGCTGCGCAGCTGCCCAAGACCGCGAGCGGGAAGGTCCGGCGCGCGCTGCTGCGTGACCATGGCTGATCTGCGCCCTGCCCGAGGGTCGGCGCGGAGCCAGGTTCAGAACCCGTTCGGCATCGTCCGCCGGGGCGGGATCACCTACGTCGCGGACCTCAACAACTCTCGCGTCAACGTGTACGGCCCCACCGGCGTCAGCCGGGGGCAGATCGGCGGCTTCGGACAGGCGCCGGGCCGGTTCGTCGCGCCCTTCGGGGTCGCGATCGGCCCGGACGGATCGGTCTACGTCTCCGACCGCGAGCTCAACCGCATCCAGCGCTTCTCGCGCACCGGGCGGCTGCTGCAGGTCATCGGCTCGACGGGGTCGGGGCCGGGACAGTTCCTGTCCCCCTGGGGGCTGGCCACCGACCGGCGGGGCAACCTCTACGTCGCCGACCTCAATAACTACCGGGTGCAGCGCCTGACCGGGTCGGGCCAGTTCCTCGACGCCTTCGGCCAGGGCATCCTCCAGAGCCCGACGTACGTGGCCGTGGACGGAGCCTGCCACGTCTACGTCGCCGACTACCGCCGGGTGGTCAAGTTCGGCTCGAGCACCGGCTGCTGAACCGGCTGCCCCGCCGGCGGCAACCGCGCCGGCGATGACGCGGAAGCCACCCAGAATAAAAGTCTCCGGGCGGGCCGAGCGCGGAGTACCTTTGCGCGATGGAGGCCAGCGCCGCGGTCGCCGCCGTGTTCGAGCCCGTCGCGCCGCCGACGACATTCGAGCAGACCGTCGAGCGGTTGGGAAACGCCATCAAGCTCGGACTGCTGGCGCCGGGCACGCGCCTGCCCCCCGAGCGCGAGCTGGCCAACCAGCTGGGGATCTCGCGCTCGACGCTGCGCAACGCCCTGACCACGCTGGTCCAGAGCGGCCACCTGGTGTCGGTGCGCGGCCGATCGGGAGGCACGTTCGTGGTCGACTCGCCCCCGCTGTCCGCCGGCTCGGTCAGGCCGTCCCCGGCCGTCATGAAGGAGGTCCTCGACGGTCGTGTGGCGGTCGAGATCGGGGCGGTCGTGCTGGCGGTCGAGCGCGCCGGCTCGAG
>DATFPO010000095.1:0-2095 GCA_035264745.1 Solirubrobacteraceae bacterium
CTCCGGCCGGAGTTGACACCGGTTGGGGCCGCCCGGTGAGCACCCCGCGCGTCATCGTCATCGGCGCCGGCCACAACGGCCTTGTGGCCGCGATTCGCCTGGCCCGGGCGGGTGTCGAGGTAACCGTGCTCGAGTGGGCAGCTGCGCCCGGAGGCCACTTGCGCTCCTCCCACGACACCCTTCCCGGGTTCGTCCACGACCTCGGGGCCGGGTTCTTCCCGCTCACCCTGGCCTCGCCCGCCTTCCGGGAGGTGCCGCTGGACTCCCTCGACCTCAAATGGGCGAACCCGGCGATCGCCATGGCCCATCCCTTCCTCGACGGCGGCGCGATCGCGCTGCACCGTGACCTGGACGCCACCGCCGACAGCCTGGAGCGCTGCTCACCGGGGGCGGGGGAGGCCTGGCGCGGCTTCGTCGCGCGCCTGCTCCCGCACCGCGAGGCGCTGGTGTCGGCGGTACTCGGGCGCTTCCCCCCGATCGGCGCCGGGCTGCGCCTGCTGGGCGCGCTGCGCTCGGACGCCGTCGACCTGGCACGGGGCATGGTGGGCTCGGCCGCCGGCTTCGGCCTCGATCTCCTGGGCGACCGCAGAGCCGCGGCGTGGCTCTCGGCGTCGGCGCTGCACTCCGACCTGACGCCGGGCTCCGCGGTCGGCGCCGGCTTCGCCTTCGGACTGGCCTTCCTGGGCCACGTGGTGGGCTGGCCCTTCCCGCGGGGCGGCGCCGGGCGGCTCGGCGACGCCCTGACGACCCGCCTGACCGACCTCGGCGGACGGGTGCGCTGCGACGCCCCGGTGGCGCGGATCCTGGTCCGCCGAGGTCGCGCGGCCGGTGTGGCCCTCGCCTCCGGGGAGGAGATGGCGGCGGACGCGGTGGTGGCGACCGTGACAGCGCGGCCGCTGGCCGCGATGCTGCCCGGCGACGCGCTCCCCGGCCGACTGATGCGCAGGCTCCGGCGCTGGCGCTACGGGCTGGGCACGTTCAAGCTCGACCTGGCCCTCTCGGGGCCGGTCCCGTGGCGAAGCCACGAGGCCCGCTCGGCCGGGGTCGTGCACGTCGCCGACGACCTCGACGCCCAGTTCCGCGCCTCATACGAGGCGGGCCTGGGCCGCCTGCCCCGGGAGCCGACCGTCGTCGTGGGTCAGCAGTCGCTCCACGACCCCACGCGGGCGCCGGCCGGAGCGCACACCCTCTACGCCTACACGCGGGTCCCCCAGCGGCCCGACCTCGACGCCGACGCCATGGCCGAGGCGGTCGAGGCCAGGATCGAGGCCTTCGCGCCCGGCTTCCGGGAGCTGGTGATCGCCCGGGCCGCGCGCTCGCCGCAGCGCCTCGAGCGGGAGAACCCGAGCCTGGTGGGCGGCGACCTGGGGGGAGGCAGCTGCGAGATCGACCAGCAGGTGATCTTCCGGCCGTCCCCGGCGCTGGTGCGCTACCGCACCCCCCTGCGAGGCCTCTACGTTGCCGGCGCGTCGATCCACCCCGGCGGCGGCGTCCACGGGACCAGCGGGGCGGGAGCGGCGCGCGCGATCCTCGAGGACCGCAGCCGCCTGCGCCCGCACCGGCGCCTGTGAGCGGCGCGGGCGGGCTCCCCGCCCGCGACGTCACCTCACGTGCTGGTGCAGGAGCCGCAGCTCGACCCGCTCGGAGGGCGCGGCCAGCAGCGGCCCGATGCGGTCGTTGAAGGCGGCGAACTGCGGGTCGCTGTTGACCGAGTCCGCGGCGTCCCGGTCGTCGAAGACGCCGATGCCCCGCACCAGGCCGGCGGCCTCGTCGCCCAGCACCAGCACGCTGCGCAGTGCCGGATGCTGGCTGAGGAAGTCCCGGGCGAAGTCGGAGTAGATCTCCGCCACCTCGTCGAAGTGGCCCGGCTTGGCGTGCAGGCTGAACTCGGCTACGTGCATTCGACTCTCCTCGGTGTGTGCCCGCGCGAGGCGGTCAGACGAACTTCGGGTACAGCGTCATGCCGCCGTCCACGAAAAGCGTGACGCCGGTGACGTACTCCGCCTCGGGGCCCGAGAGCCAGGCGACCGCGGCGGCGACCTCGTCGGCGTTGCCCATGCGCCCCCAGGGGATCTGCTCCTCGACCTCGCGCCGC
>DATFPO010000096.1:0-1873 GCA_035264745.1 Solirubrobacteraceae bacterium
CTCGGGGCGCTTGAGGTCCAGCACGATCGAGCGCTTACCGCGGTTGAGGATGTCGGCAGCCGGGGCAGGAGGCGGCCCTCCGCGGACCGGCCGGTCGATCCGGATGACGTCGGCACCCATGTCGGCGAGTGTCATGCAGGCGAACGGGCCGGGCCCGATGCCGGCCAGCTCGATCACCGTGGTGCCGGCCAGCGGACCCCGACGGGCCGGCCTGTCATGTGCGGAGCTCACTGCGTCTCGACTCCTCGCGTTCGGGTGACGTCTTCCCTGTCTATCCGGAGTGGACGAGACCGCCGGCTGTCCCGACGCCGTCCGCCCACTCCCCCGCGGTCAGAGGCGCTCGATGATGGTGACGTTCGCCTGCCCGCCGCCCTCGCACATGGTCTGCAGGCCGTACCGGCCGCCCGTGCGCTCGAGCTCGTGCAGCATCGTGGTGAACAGCCGGGCGCCGGTTGCCCCGAGCGGGTGCCCGAGGGCGATCGCTCCGCCATTGGGGTTCACCCTGTCCGGATCTGCGCCGGTCTCCTTGAGCCATGCCTGGACGACGGGGGCGAACGCCTCGTTGATCTCGACGACGTCGATGTCACCGATCGCGAGACCGGTCTTCTTGAGAGCATGCTCGGTGGCCGGGATCGGGGCGGTCAGCACCCACGTCGGGTCGGCACCCCGGGCCGAGATGTGGTGGATGCGCGCGCGAGGGGTCAGCCCGTGGGTCTTCACCGCCTGCTCGGAGGCCACCAGGACCGCCGCGGCCCCGTCGGAGATCTGGCTGGAGACGGCAGCGGTGACCCGCCCGCCTTCGGACAGCGTCTTGAGGCCGGCCATCTTCTCCAGGCTGGTGTCGCGCCGCGGGCCCTCGTCGGTGGTCACGGCGCCGTAGGGGATGACCTCCCGGTCGAACCGACCCTCGTCGATCGCGCGGAGCGCACGCCGGTGGCTCTCCAGCGCGAAGGCCTCCATGTCCTCGCGGCTGATGCCCCACTTCTCGGCGATCATCTCGGCCGCCTTGAACTGGGAGATCTCGGCGTCGCCGTACCGCGCCGCCCAGCCCGGGCTGGTGCTCCACGGGTCCGGGTCACCGTAGGCCGCGCCCGCCGCCCAGGCCGCCATCATGGGGTACCGGCTCATGTTCTGGACACCGCCGGCGATCACGAGGTCCGATGTG
The DNA here is from genome assembly GCA_035264745.1 of Solirubrobacteraceae bacterium. GTDB lineage: Bacteria > Actinomycetota > Thermoleophilia > Solirubrobacterales > Solirubrobacteraceae > DATAEY01. Next base: position 1,166 of record DATFPO010000096.1, read on the forward strand.
CCGGACATGACCGCCTGGGCGGCGAACGAGATCGCCTGCTGGCTCGATCCGCACTGCCGGTCGATGGTCACGCCGGGGACGGACTCGGGCAACCCGGCCACCAGCGCGCACGTGCGGGCGATGTCTCCGGCCTGCCCACCGATGTTGTCCAGGCAGCCGTAGACCACGTCCTCGATCGCCTCCGGGTCGACCCCCGTGCGGGAGACCAGGTGACGAATGGGATGCGCGCCCAGGTCAGCGGGATGTTCGCCTGCCAATCCGCCCTTCCGACGGCCCACGGGGGCCCGGACGGCGTCGACGATGAAGGCCTCGGCCATGAATTCCTCTTTCCGTCATGCCCGGACGATCGGGCCTGGGATGCGCACACCCCTGGACGGGGCCCGCGAAGATATTTAATCGAGATTAGGAAGCGTACCCGTCCAGCAGAACGTCAGCACTCTCCGACGAGGACATTGCCGCCGCCGCCCGCTCCCGCACGGATGCGGGAACGGCAAACCGCTCGCCGTACCGGGCCGCGAAATGGTCGGCTCGCGCCACGAAAGCCGCGGGACCGCCCGGATAGCCCTCGATGTACTGCGCGACGCCGCCGGTCCAGGCCGGGTAGCCGATACCCAGGAGGGAACCGATATTGGCTTCGGCAGCCGAGGTGATCACGCCCTCGTCAGCGCAGCGGGCCGCCTCCAGCGCCTCGACGACCAGCAACCGCTC
>DATFPO010000097.1:0-10787 GCA_035264745.1 Solirubrobacteraceae bacterium
GCTCACCGACAGCGACGACACCGCCCCGGGCGGGGTGGAGCAACGCCGGGTGGTGGTGGGGTCGCCGAACACGAAGGCCAGGCGCCCGACCCGAATCGAGGAGACGGCGTTGAGGGTCACGCTGTAGACCGAGCCGCCCAGGCTGAAGCGCGGGGCGCTCAGACGGTAGGCGCCGCGCAGGGTGCCGGGGATGGGGAAGATGTTGAGCACGTGCATGTTGGTCCCGGGCAGATTGGCGGTCAGGCGCTTGTTGGAGGCCCCGCCGACCAGGCTGAAGGACACCCCGCACAGGTGCTCGCTGCCCACGCAGCGGGCGGTGGCCGAGCCGATGGCGGCGCGGGCGCTGTGGGCCTGGGCGGCCGGGGCCAGGGCTCCCGCTGCGCAGGCGGCCACCGCCGCGCCGGTGACTGCACGCCGAAGAGACTTCATGTGCCCTCCTCGTTAGGCCTCGGGATCGATCTCAACACGCGCGGCGACCCTACTGGTGGACGCGTTGTGGGTTCAAGCCAGGCGGCGACCTATGCTCGTCCCGATGGAGGTGCTCAGCAAACGGCGAGCGGCGAGAATCCCGGCCGGGACGATCGAGTACCGCGAGGCCGGCAGCGGGCCACCGATCGTCTTCGTCCACGGGGTCGGGGTCAACGGCAACCTCTGGCGCCGGGTCGTCCCGCCGCTCACCGACGAGCGGCGCTGCATCGTTCCGGATCTCCCGTTCGGATCGCATTCGCAACCCCTGCGCCCGGATGCCGACCTCTCCCTGCCGGGCCTGGCCCGGGTGGTCGCCGACTTCATCGAGACCCTCGGCCTCGAGGATGTCGCGGTCGTCGCGAACGACACCGGCGGGACCGTGGCCCAGTGGCTGGTGGGCCACCATCCGGAGCGGATCGCGGCGCTGGTGCTCACCTCGTGCGACGCCTTCGAGAAGTTCCCGCCCACGCCGCAGCGGTATCTGGAGGTGGCCGCTCGCTATCGGCCGCTCATGCGTCTCGTGGCCTGGTCGGTTCGGTTCAAGCCCGTGCAGCGCCTGCCGACCGCGTATGGCTGGACGACCCGCAGCGCGATCGACACGGCGATCATGCGTTCCTACACGGACCCGGTTCGCACGATCCCGGGGGTCCGCCGCGACCTGGCGCGACTGCTGCGCGCCGTCGACACCCGCTACACGTACCAGGCCGCGGAGGCGCTGCGCGCCTTCGACCGGCCCGCCATGGTGGCCTGGGCCGCCGAGGACCGGCTCTTCCCGCTGGAGCACGGCCGGCGGCTCGCAGAGCTGCTGCCGCAGGGATCCTTCGTCACGGTCCCCGACAGCAGGACGTTCATCCCCGAGGACCAGCCCGACCGACTGGCGTCGCTCGTGCGGGATTTTTTGGCCGACCGCGTCAGTCCGTCGCGGCGGCCAGGCGCCGCGCCGCCCAACCGGCGAGCCGGGGCGAGATCCGCTTGATCGCATAGGCGATCCAGGCCTCGGCGGCCACCGGGGACACGGTGCGGTCTCGATCGACGGCCCGGAGGATGTTGCGGGCGACCCGGTCGGCCCCGTAGTTTCGCCGGCGGTAGAGCGACACCACCCGTTCCCGCGCTGCCGGATCGGCGAGCAACCCCCGGGCTGGCGCGTTGCGGGTGATCGGCGTGTTGATCATCCCCGGGCAGATCGCCGTGACCCCGATGCCGTGCGGCCGCAGCTCCTCGCGCAGCGCCTCGCTGAGCCCCAGCACGGCGAACTTGCTCGTCGAGTAGGCGGCCAGGGACGGGCTCGCGAAGAAGCCGGCCATCGATGAGAGGTTGACCACGTGCCCGCCGGCGCCTCGCTCGACCATCCTCGGCACGAAGAAGTGGCATCCGTGCACCACCCCCAGCAGGTTCACGGCCAGAACCCAGTCCCAGTCCTCGAGCTCGGTGTCCAGGAATCCGGCTCCCAGCCCGACGCCGGCGTTGTTGACCAGGAGGTCGACCGGCCCAGCCTCGGCCTGCACCGCCTCGGCGAAGTCGCGCATCTGATCGCGAGAGGCGACGTCGACCCGCCGGGCGAGGACGCGGCCGCCACGATCCCGCACGGCGGTCTCGACCTCGGCCAGGCCCGGCTCGTCGACGTCGCAGATCACCAGGTCGGCCCCGCGCCGGGCCGCCAAAAGCGCCAGCTCACGGCCGATGCCGCTGCCCGCCCCGGTGACCAGCACCGTGCTACCACGCAGGTTCGAGGTCTCCATCGCTCAGCCTCCAGATCCGATGCCCGCGGGTCAGCTCCCTCGGCGCTCGCGGGCCCCGGGCGGCGACGCGGTCACCGTGCCCCGTCCAGCCGCTGGCCCTGGCGGTAGCCCGCCGCGACGGCGTCCCCGGTGCGGCGGCGGTCCATCAGGTTGGGCCCCAGCGCGCGCGTGGCCTGGCGGTCGGGGCCGATGATGCGAACGGCCGCGGCGTGGCCGCGGACCGCCTGCGCCTCCAGCGCCGCCCGGGCGCGCGCCCAGGCGGCCAGGCCGTCCGCCAGCCCCCGTGCGGCGGCCAGTGATCCGCCGCATGGGTTGAGGCACAGCACGCTGTCGCCGCGCTCGACCGGGGCCACGTCGATGTTGGTCAGGCTCCAGGCGCCGCCGTCGGCGTAGTCGCGCCCGTCGATCGTCACCGACCTGAACACGCCGGGTATGGCGCACGAGGCCTTCACCGCCTCCGGCACGCTCGCCCGAGGAGCCTCGGGCGTGCCGAAGACCACGCGCCGGCCGCTGGCTCGCTCCACCGCCACCACGAACAGGCGACCGTCGAAGCGCCCGCCCAGATCGCCGATTCGCTCACCCAGGCCGTACGGGTCCTCCCGGCCGGTGGGGACGCGGGCCAGCATCGCGGCGCGGACGAAGGCTCCGGCCGGCGCGGTCACCCGCAGGGCGGCCGCCGCGAGCGGCGCCACCGGCGCGAGCAGTCGCTCGGCCCCCGGGACGGAGGGGTCCCCCGCGCCGGCGCCGTTGGCGGCCTGGTCGGTCGAGCCCCCGGGTCGGGCCGGCCCGCGGGGACGGACCCCGGCGTGGAGCGCCGCCGCCACGATCGAGCCCGCCGAAGTGCCCACGAAGCTGCGAGATCGCCGGAAGTCGGCTTCCGACACGCCCTCGATGCCGGCCAAGAGACCGCTCATCCAGGCCCGGCCGAGGGCGCCGCCGGCGCCCAGGACCAGCACGTCCGGGCGTCTGATCGGATCCGGGTGCTGGTGATCGGGCGGACCCACTCGCCTGCAAGCTACCGGACGTGACGTGGGGCCCGGGGTTCCACCCGGGCGTACGCTGGGCGGCCCACCGGCGCGGTAGTGTCCACTCATGCCGAGCTGGCGCCAGCAGGCGTTGATCGACGCTCCGGTGCAGGAGGTTTGGAGCTACGTCGGCGACCCGGCCCGCTTCCCCGAGTGGGCGCACAACGTCATCACCGTCACCGGCCTGGCCGAGGTGGAGGAGGGCGCCGAGTTCCGCCAGACCACCCGGACGCCCGTCGGCAAGACGGAGGAGACCACCTTCCGGATCGAGGAGCTGGACGACCTGCACGAGATCAAGCTGCGCTGCACCAAGAGCGGCTACTACTCCCGCTGGGTCCTCACCGACGCCCAGTCCTCCACGTTCGCCGACGTCGAAATCGGCATCGATCCCACCGCGCTCCAGTACCGGGTGTTCTTCGGAGCCCTGGGCAAGCGCTACCTGCGCCGGATCGCCGAACAGACGATCGACGGGTTGCGCTCGGCGCTGCGCGGAAGCCGGACCACCGCCTGATCGCGTCTTGGCCGAGCCGTCGCTGACCGGAGGCTGCCTGTGCGGGGGTGTGCGCTTCGAGCTCAGCCAGCCGGCGCCGGCGGCGGGCTACTGCCACTGCACGCGCTGTCAACGGCGCACCGGCACGGCCTCGTCGGCGCAGGCGCGGATCGACGGGCGCACCTTCCGGCTCGTCCGGGGTGACGATCTGGTCAAGGCCTGGCGCCACCCGGACGGCGGCTTCGAGAAGTGCTTCTGCCGTGAGTGCGGCGCGCACCTGTTCAGCCGCAACCCCGACGACCCGACCGAGATGAGCATCCGCATGGGGGCGTTCGACGGCGACCCCGGTGTCCGGCCCAGGTGGCGCGCCTACGTCGCGTACGCGGCACCCTGGGAGCCCGTCCCCGACGACGGGCTCGAGCGCCACGAGGAGGCCCGGCCCCGCGACTAGCCGGGACGAGCACCGAGTGCCAGCGCTCACCCCGGCACGCTACGGGCTCGCCGATTGGGCGAACATGCGCGGTGGTGGCTGAGCGGATCGTCAGGGGCGTGCTGGTGGCGGGAGCCGCCTTCTTCCTGCTCATCGGCGCCTGGGCGCTGATCGACCCGGCGTCGTTCTACGCGCAGGTGGCCACCTTCCCGCCCTACAACCGCCACTTCCTGCACGACGTGGGTGCCTTCAACCTGGGCATCGGGGCTGCGCTGGCGCTCGGGCTCGCCGGCTGGCCGGGCCGCCGGGTGGCGCTGTGGGCGGCCGCATTCGCGGCCGTGCTCCACGCCGGGTCCCATTTCGCGGACCGGAACCTGGGCGGCCACGCCAGCGACCCGCTCGTCCTCTCGCTGATCGCGGCAGCCCTGGTCGCGGCCGCGATCCTGGCACCGACAACTGATCGAACGACGGAGGTGACACGCGATGCGACTGCTTCGCCGTCTCCGCGCCTACCGGGCGATCGCTCCGCGCGGACGACGCAACCGGACTGACGCCCTGCGCTTCCTGGTCCGGCGACCGGCCCTGCTGGCGGCGATCGGCGGCTACGAGGGCGCGGCGCTGGTCAGCAACCGGGTGGAGCTGCGGCTCAAGTACCTGGCCACGCTGAGGGCGTCGGGCATAGTCGGCTGCCCGTTCTGACTGGACATCGGCTCTGCCGTGTGCAGAGCGCTCGACATCGATGAGGAGACGCTGGCCGACCTGCCGCGTCACGAGAGCAGCGACCGCTTCACCGCGCTCGAGAAGGCGGCGCTGGACCTGGCGGTGGCGATGACCCGCTCGCCCGCCGAGGTGGGGGAGGACCTGCGCGAGCGCCTGCTGGCAGAGCTCACGCCGGGGCAGCTCGCCGAGCTCGCGTCCGCCATCGCCTGGGAGAACCACCGCGCCCGGCTCAACCGCGCCTTGGGGGTGCGAGAGATGGGGTTTGCCGACGGCGGCTTCTGGCTGCTGCCCGAGAGGCCGGCGCCGGTCGCCTCCAGCGGCGCGCCTGCCGAGCCCTAGCCGCGCGGCATGGCTCTGTATCATGCCGCGGCTCCGGCTCCTGAAGCGAGGCCTCTTGGCCTGCTCCCCGCGTCTCGACGGCGGCCAGGGTCCGGCTCGCTCGTTCCGACCGCGACCAGAAACGGAGCAATGCGTTCCCGATCCACCACCCACTCCAGACCGGTCCACGCCCCGCGTCGTCTGGCGGCCGGCCTGGCCGTCCTGGCACTCCTGATCCCGGCGACCGCCGGCTGCGGAGGCGGGGGCGGCGGGCAGCAGGGCAACACGTCGACCAGCAAGAAGGAGACCGGCACCACGGCGCGCAAGCCCGGGCCCAAGGCCCCGCGCGGCGGAGCGGTCGAGTCGTTCTCGGTCAAGGTGGTCAACGGCGATCGCGCTGAGCTGACCGTGATGCTCAAGACCTCCGAGCCGCTGCTCATGCGGGTCAACAAGACGACCGGCGCCAACACCACCAAGGTGGGCAAGGTCAAGCTGGGCAACAAGCCAGCCGGACGCTCGGTGATCCCCTGGGACCTCAAGGTCTCCGGCCACAAGCTCGACCCCGGCCGCTACAGCCTGGTTATGCGTGCCGGCAAGGCGGGGCGCTCGAAGCCGGTGCCGGTGACCATCCCGGGGTAGCGCGCGCTGAACGCCCGGCCGCGGATCTTCACCGTCGGCCACTCGACTCACGAGCTGCGGCGGCTGCTCGAGCTCCTGCGCGCGCGCGGTGTGGGAGCGATCGCCGACGTGCGGGCGCATCCCGGCTCGCGGCGGATGCCGCGCTTCAACCGCGATGCGCTCGCGCGCGAGCTCGACGGCGAGGGCGTCGTGTACCGCCACATCCCCGAGCTCGGCGGCCGGCGACGGCCGATTCCCGACGGGCCCAACCAGGGATGGCGGGTCGAGGCGTTCCGGGGCTACGCCGACCACATGGCCTCCGCCGAATTCCAGGCCGGGGTGGACCACCTGCAGGAGATGGCGCGCCAGTGGCCGACCGCGATCATGTGCGCGGAGGGCGTGTGGTGGCGCTGCCACCGGCGCCTGGTGGCGGATGCCCTGGTCGTCCGGGGCTGGGAGGTCGAGCACATCTCGCCCGACGGCGGCTTGACGACGCACGAGCTGACGCCGTTCGCCGTGCCGCACGGCCCCAGGATCACCTACCCGCCCGCGCAGGCCTCCTTGCCGTCGGGCTGATCCGCGCCGCGCAGGCGGCGGAAGGCGAGCTCGACCGCGCGCGGGTTGCTGTCCACCAGCACGAACCGCCGCCCGAGCCCGGCGCAGACCGCGCCCAGGGTGCCCGAGCCGGCGAAGAAGTCCAGGCACCATCCGCCCGGGCGCGAGGACGCGGCGACCAGGCGGCGCACCACCCCCTCCGGCTTCTGGGTGGGATAGCCGGTCTTCTCAGCGCCCACGGTGGGGACGATCGTGTGCCAGAACACGTCGGTGGGGCGCTTGCCGCGCGCCGCCTTGTCCGCGTCGACCAGGCCGGGCGCCATGTACGGCTCTCGCTCCACCGCGTCGGCGTCGAACCAGTGCCCGCCGGCCTCACGCACGTAGACCAGGATCGTGTCGTGCTTGGCCGGCCAGCGTCGCCGGGGCTTGCCCCCGTAGTCGTAGGCCCAGATGATCTCGTTGAGGAAGCAGTCGCGGCCGAACAGCTCGTCCAGCAGCAGCTTGCAGTAGTGGGCCTCGCGGTAGTCGATGTGGAAGTAGAGCGTCCCGTGGCGGGCGAGCAGGCGGCGAGCCTGCCGTAGCCGCGGCTCCAGGAAGCCGAGGTAGTCCGCGAACTCGTCGTCGTAGGCCAGCGAGCGCAGCAGCCGGGAGCGGTAGCGCCGGCCGCCGAACCCGCCGCGCTCGCCGTCGGGGTCGGCCCGGGTCTCGAGCGTACGCCGCCGGCGCGGCGCGCCGGTGTTGAACGGCGGGTCGATGTAGATCAGGTCGAATCGGCCCGCCGGCAGCAGGGGCAGCACCGCGGCGTTGTCGGCCTCGATCAGGAGGTCGTCGTCGAGGGCGATCGGGCCGCGGGCGAGATCGCGCCCGCCCATGATCCTCACCGGGCGACGGTAGCGGGGCAGGCGGCCGGAGACGCCTGCGCCTCGGGGGCGGCCTGCGCCTGCGGCTGGCGTCGCACCCGCCGCTCTGGCAGCGTGTCGAGCCGCATGACCGGCCCCGGCCATCCTGTGTCGAGACGCTCTCGGGCGCTGCGCCGTGCGCTTCCGCTCGGGCTCGTCCTCCTGGCGGCGCTGGCCCTGATGGTGGCGCTCCTGTCTCACCGGACCGGCTCGACCCTGCGCCCCTCCTCGGCCGTGCGCCCCGGGACCGTTGATCCGCTCTTCTACCGCCCCGGGGACGATGACGGCTACGGCCGCCGGGCCGCCGCCGGCGAGAGCCACATCCTGTTCGCCAAGAGCCCCGGCGGCGTAGAGGCGACGGCGCGCCGCGTCGACCGCTACCGGGCCGCCATCGAGACAGCCGCGGGGGGCGACGTGGACCCGGACGTGCTGGAGGCGATCGTGTTCCTGGAGAGCGGCGGGCGCCCGGACGCCATCGCGGGCGGCGACCCCGCCAACGCCGCCGGTCTGACCCAGATCGTGGCCGAGACCGGTCAGAGCCTCCTGAGCATGCACATCGACCTGGCCGCGTCGCGCAGGTTGGCGCGGCGCTACCTCCAGGCGCTGCGGCGGGACCACCCGGCCACCGCCGCACGAGCGCTGGCGGCGCGCCGGCGCGTGGACGATCGCTTCGTGCCCGCCCAGGCTCTGGCCGCGACGGTGCGCTATCTCTCGCTGGCCAGGCGGCGCTTCGGGCGCGACGACCTGGCCACGGTCTCGTACCACATGGGCATCGGCAACCTGGAGGGCGTCCTGGCGGCGTTCGGCGAGGCGCGACCCAGCTACGCGCGCCTGTACTTCGACTCCACGCCGCTGCGCCACGCCGCCGCCTGGGCGCGGCTTTCTCGCTTAGGGGACGACTCCTCGACGTACTACTGGCGCGTGCTCGCAGCCATGGAGATCATGCGCCTGCATCGCGAGGATCCCGCCGAGCTGACTCGGCTCGCGCGGCTGCAGACCGCCAAGGGATCGGGTGAGGAGGTGCTCCACCCGGGCCCGCAGACGCAGGTGTTCGCCGACCCGGACGCCATAGCCCAGGCGCGAGACGACGGCACGCTGGTGGCGCTTCCGCCGCCAGCCTCGCTGGGGATGAGACGCGACCCCCGGATGGGCGAGCTGGCACCGCGGCTGGAGCAGCGGCCCTCCATGTATTTCGCCGCCCGCCCGGAGACGGTTCGCGCCGCCCGCTACATCGCGGCGGGGGTGAGGCGGATCAGCGGGGTGACCCAGCCGCTCACCGTGACCAGCGCGGTGCGCGACCAGCGCTACCAGCAGCTGCTCGGCCTCAGCAACCCCGAGGCCACCCACGCCTACTCGCTGCACACCACCGGATTCGCCTTCGACATCCTGCGTCGCTATGGCAACCGCGCCCAGGCGTGGGCGCTGCAGTTCATGCTCGACCGCCTTCAGGCCCTGGATCTGATCGCCTGGGTCCGCGAGCCCGCGGCGATCCACGTCACGGTGGCGCGGGAGGCCGGCGACCTGGTGGCGCGCCCCGGCGGCTAGCCGGTCTGGAGCAGGCCGCGGACCGCGTCGGCCGCCGCCTGAGGGGTGATGCCCAGGCGGACGAGCACCTCGGGCCCCGGGGCGGAAGCCCCGAAGCGGTCCACGCCGACCGGCCGGTCCACCCAGCGCTCCCATCCCATGGTCGTCGCCGCCTCGATCGAGGCGCTGGGCACGCCGGGGGGCAGCACCGACTCGCGGTACCTGCGGCCCTGGGCCGCGAACAGCTCCCAGCTGGGCATGGAGACGACCCGGGCCCGCACGCCGTCCGTCGCCAGGAGGTCGCGGGCAGCCAGCGCCACCGCGACCTCGGACCCGGTCGCGACGAGGACGGCCTCGGCCTGCTCTCCGCCACCGGCCAGCACGTACGCTCCGCGGGACAGGCCGACGGCCGAGGCCAGGCGCTGCCGGTCCAGAAGCGGGACGCCCTGGCGGTCAGCACCAGGCAGGCGGGGCCTTCGAGCTCCTCCACGATCACGCGCCAGGCCTCGGCGGTCTCGGCCGCATCGGCGGGACGGATCACGGTCAGGCCCGGGATCGCGCGCAGCGACGCCAGCTGCTCGACGGGCTGATGGGTCGGCCCATCCTCACCCAGGCCGAGCGAGTCGTGGGAGAAGACCCAGGCCACGGGCAGCCCCATCAGCGCGGACAGGCGGATCGCCGGGCGCATGTAGTCCGAGAAGACCAGGAACGTCGAGCCGTACGGCCGGACGATGCCGCCGTGCAGCGCCAGGCCGTTGACCGCGGACGCCATCGCGTGCTCCCGCACGCCCCAGAACACGTTGCGCCCGGGAGCGGTCGGGGAGTACGACGTCTCCCGCTCGAACGTCGTCTTCACCGACTCGGTGAGGTCGGCCGAGCCGCCGACCATGGTCGGGGCGAAGGGCGCCAGGGCCTGCATCGCCCGCCCTCCCGCCGCCCGGGTGGCCAGCTTGGCTCCGTCGGTCGGCTCGAAGCTCGGCAGCGCGGCCGCCACTCCCGGCTCCGTGCGACCGGACCACGCGCGGTCCCACTCCTCCGCGCGTGCGGGTTCCCGCTCCCTCCAGCGCTCGAAGCGCACCTGCCAGGCGGCCTGCAGCCGGGCGCCCCGGACGGCCGCGGACGCGAAGCGCGCATACACCTGGTCGGGCACGTGGAAGCTGAGGTCGGGCTCCCAGCCCAGGACCCGCTTGGTGGCCCGGACCTCGTCCTTGCCGAGCGCGGCCCCGTGGGCCGCCGGTGTGCCCTGCTTGCTGGGGGCCGGATACCCGATCACCGAACGGACCGGGATGAGCGTGGGCCGCCGATCCTGGTCGCAGGCCTCCCGCAGGGCCATCTCCACCGCCTCCAGGTCGTCGGCCTCGACCGTCGCCGCCACCCGCCAGCCATACGCCCTGAAACGCGCCGCCACGTCCTCGCCGGCGAACGCCAGGCCGGTGTCGCCGTCGATGGTTATGCGGTTGTCGTCGTAGAGGCAGATCAGGCGCCCCAGGCGCAGGTGGCCGGCCAGGGAGGCGGCCTCGGCGGACACCCCCTCCATGAGGTCGCCGTCCGAGCACAGCCCGAAGACCCGGTGGTCGCAGACGTCGACGCCGTAGCGCTCGCGTAGGAAACGCTCGGCCATGGCCATGCCGACCGCGTTGCCGAAGCCCTGGCCCAGCGGACCGGTGGTCGTCTCCACGCCCGGGGTGCCGCCGGCGCGGTCGCGCTCGGGGTGCCCCGGCGTGCGCGAGCCCCAGGTGCGAAACGCGCGCAGGTCGTCCAGCGACAGGTCGTAGCCGCACAGGTGCAGCGCGGCGTAGAGCAGCATCGACCCGTGCCCGGCGGAGAGGACGAAGCGGTCGCGATCGGGCCACGACGGATCGGCCGGGTTGTGGCGGAGCACTCGGGCATAGAGGACGTAGGCCACCGGCGCCATGGCCATCGGCATGCCGGGATGGCCCGAGCCGGCAGCCTCGACGGCGTCCATGGCCAGCGTCCGGATCGTGTCGACGCTGAGGCGGT
>DATFPO010000098.1:0-3059 GCA_035264745.1 Solirubrobacteraceae bacterium
GGACGTGCTGGGTGCAGACGGCTGGGGTCGCCTTGACCGGCACCTGGTCGACGAGCTACGCTCGCTCGCCACAGCCACCGCCACCTTCGCGCCCTCCGTAGACCATCACCCGCACCACGTATCCTTACCGCCAGCCGTCCATGTACCGCGCTAGCATCGTCGTCCCGCTCCTGATCCAACGCGATGCCTGGCTGCGTCAGTGCCTCCTGTCCGCGGCGCTCCAAACGGCTTCATCCGAGGTGATCGTGGTGACCTCACCGCGGACCCCACCCTCCAATCACCGTGTCTTAGCTGACCTCAAACAACGGCACCGGAACCTCCGGGTTTTTCTTCGGCCTCCGAACACGGCCTTCGCCGGTGCTCTTAATGCAGGTATTCGCGCGGCGTCCACGACACGCATCGGATTCCTTCTCTCGGACGACTGGCTTGACGACACCGCCGTCGCCGAGTGTTTGCAATTCTCTAGTGACATCGTCTCTACAGGAGTGAAAGTCTACTCAGCTGATGGAATCACGAAGCTCGGCGAGGTAGTTCTGAACTTTGTTGACTATCATGCCCAGTCCACCTTGGGCGATAAGGCCAATTATCTCAAATACTTCTTCTTGTTCAGGAAGGAGAGGCTCTTCGAAGTCGGGGGGGTCGACGAAACTGTTGGCCTTACCGGCCCGGATGATTTCGACTTGATCTGGACGTTGCTCGAACATGGGGCTACCGTCAGTGTCCTCTCAAGACCTCTCTATAACTGCCGCGACCATTTTGGCCAGCGGCTTACCCTGCGGAAGAGATCGCATCAAGTGCTCGATCTCCTGAAGATCCTGGACAAGCATGGTATCCAGGGCGACGAGAGGCGCCGCCTCATAGCTCACCACTCGATAGCGTACGGCCAACCCTGGCACGTTTCGGAGAGATTGCGAGAAAGACGCTAGAGAACGCGTGGATCGTCTGCCCCGGAGCTCGAGGATTGGATCATGGATGTCTCGGTGATCCTATGTACCTGGAACAACTGCAGACGACTGGCCATTACCCTGGATGCACTACGCCGATGCAGGATCCCCCCGGGGCTCGAGTGGGAGCTCGTCCTGGTGAACAATAACTGCACGGACGAGACCCCGAGGGTCGCCTACGAGTTTGCCGCGACGCTACCCATTCTCTATGTGGAGGAGCCGCGGCAGGGGCTGAGCAGGGCCAAGAACGCGGGACTGGAGGCTGCCTCCGGCCGAATGGTCGTGTTCACCGACGACGACGTGAAGCCCTGCCCAGAATGGCTGGTGACGTACTGGAGCGCTTATCAGGAAAGGCCTAGCCGTCAGAAATGCGCATCAGAGCGCATGCGGACCGAAGAGCGAGCCTCTGGGGTAGGCTGGAGGTGTCTAGCATCCCACCTACCGGAGGCTCGCCGTGTTCCATTCTACTGTTGGGGATCAGGCTGTGAGCTATCGGCTCGATTCGGAGTCGGCGGTCGATGGCCGGCCGCTGGGCAGCACGGCGCGGGCCGGGCTGGCCGGCTTCCTGCGCTTTGTGCGGGGGGCTGGCGTCGGGCGCGCCCTGGCCGAGCGCGTCCACCTGCCGGTCCAGGAGCGTCGGACCGGCTTCACGGTGGTGCAGAAGAGCCTGGCGCTGCTGGCGGCGCTGGCCGCCGGCTGTCGGTCGGCCCGTGACGGTGACTTCGTGCTGGCGCCCGATCCGACCGTCGGCGCCTCGGTGGGCCTGCCGCGCTGGCCGCACTCCAGCCAACTCACGCGGCACCTGCGCGCGTTCCGCCCGCAGCACGTCGACGCCTTGCGCGGCGCCACCGAAGACGTACTGGCCGCCCACTCGACCGTGCGGCGCCGCCTGCGGCGGGGCGAGCGGGTCGTCATCGATGTCGACCAGACCGCGATCAGCGCCAACGGCCGCACCTACGAGCGGACCGCGCGGGGCCACCTCAGGAAGAAGGGCGACCGCGGCTACCAGGCCACCGCGGCGTTCGCCGGCGACCCGGGTGGCGGCGACGACGAGGTGCTGGCGGTGTTCCTGGACCCCGGCAACACCCACGCCAGCCGCCGCTTCGCCGACCTGCTAGCCGCCTTCGAGCGGGTGCTCGGGCCGCTCGAGCGCCTGTCGGGCCTGGTGCTCCGCTTCGACTGCCAGTACGCGACCGCCGACGACCTCGCGCTGCTGCTCGGGCGGGGCATCCGCTTCGTCGGCCGGGTGTATGCCGACCGCACCGCTGAGAGCTGGGCGCGGGAGTACGGCCTGGGCCTGACCTGGACTGAGCTGAGCCCGATCAAGTGGGTCGCCGACCTGGGCGCGGGGCCGATCGCGGCCAGCCGCCCGGGCCTGACCTGCCGGCGCCTGCTGGTCCGCTCGACCGGGGCCCGCCACCGCGCCGGCTACACCGCGATCGTGACCAACCTGCCGCCCGACGAGCTGGCCACCGACGAGTTGGAGCGGTTCTACGAGGCCCGCCAGACGATCGAGGGCTGGCTCTCCGAGGCCACCGCCGCCCTCCAGCTCAAGGGGCTCTGGTCCCGCAGCTTCGCCGGGCTGGAGGCCTTCCTGCTCCACGCCGCGCTCGTCTCCAACCTGCTCAACTGGTGGGAGCGCCGCGAGCTCCTGCCCGCCAGCGGCCTGCCCCACCTCGGCCTGCGCCAACTCATCGGCCGAGTCATCACCCTGCCCGCCCGCGTCCTGCGCACCGCCGAGGGCCAGCTCGCCCTGCTGCTGCCGCCGACCCATCCGTACGCCCGCCGCTTGGTGCCGACCGGCCCCGCCTGCCAGCTGCCGCTCCCGTTCACCGATCTCCGTCTGCGCGATGCGCATTTCTGACGCCTAGCCGAAGTGGTCGCACCCGGCGAGGTGGTCGGCATCGATAGCAGCCAGGTTCAGATCGACCGGGCGACCGCGCTGGCCCGCGAACGCGGGCTTCGCAATGTCGCCTTCGAGGTGGGCGACGTGTACCAGCTCGGCTTCTCCGACGCGTCGTTCGACGTCGTGTTTACCCAGGCCTTGCTCATCCACCTGGGGGACCGTCTCGCGGCGCTGCGGGAGATCAGGCGCGTGCTCAAGCCGGGCGGAAT
>DATFPO010000099.1:0-14277 GCA_035264745.1 Solirubrobacteraceae bacterium
CAGCGCGGTGTCATCGCGCCCGGCCAGCCGCCGCGGGTCCGTAGGGCATGTCGGTCCAGCGCGCAGGCGTCACGAGGCAGCCGGTGGTCGGCGGGGCCCCGAGGATCTCAGAGGCGGCGGCCCCGTGGGGTCCGTGTCCTAGCGGGGAGGGCGCCTGACGGTGATCGTGCCGACCTCGCCCGAGCCGGGGAAGCCGAGCGCCCGCGCCGCCGCCGAGGTCAGGTCCCAGGCGATCCCGGTGACGTACGGCCCCCGGTCGATCACCGCAAGCGTCACCCGGCGCCCACCGTAGTAGACCTCCAGACGCGTGCCGCAGGGCAGCGTGCGGTGCGCCACCCCGACGGTGGTGGGTCGCAGCAGGGTGCCGCACGCGGTGCGCCGCCCGTAGAAGCCGGGGCCGAAGATCGTCGCCCGGGCGGCGGCGTAGACGGTCACGGGCGTGCTGACCGGGGGCTCGGTCGCCGACGCGCCGGCGCGCGAGCCCTGCGAGGGGATTGCCCGCAGGGTGAACCGGCCGGGACGCGGCGCCCGCCAC
The DNA here is from genome assembly GCA_035264745.1 of Solirubrobacteraceae bacterium. Taxonomy (GTDB): domain Bacteria; phylum Actinomycetota; class Thermoleophilia; order Solirubrobacterales; family Solirubrobacteraceae; genus DATAEY01. The sequence goes on from DATFPO010000099.1 coordinate 536, forward strand.
GCGGCCCGGAACGAGCCGTCCCCGCCGGCCCGGGTGGTGGCCACCGTCCTCCATCCGGACGCCGGGTCGCTCAGCTGCACCAGCACCGTCGCCCCACCGGCGGCCCGCCCGACCGTGCCCGAGATCCGCTGCGGGCGGCCCACGAACGCGGCACCGCCTGCGATCGGGCCGTCCACCGCTTCGCCGGGGCCACCCGGCGGCGTCGGGGCGGGCGCGGTGCCGCCGCTGTCGCCGGTCGTCGCCCGGGCGAGCGCGGGGAACCCGAGCCAGGTCAGGCACAGCACGGCGCAGAGCGTCGCTTCGGGGCGCTTCATCGGTTCGCTTTCCGGCGGCCTACGAGGTGAGCTGACGGGCTCGCGCCGCAGCGCTACGACGGGGTTCTCGCCGCCGATGGCGGAGATCCGTCGATTCGCCCCCGCGGGCCGGGTGGCCCGCATCGGTTCCCCCGTCCACCGCACGCGGGACGCGCGATGGCTCGGCCGGCGCGGCAGTATAGGCGATGCCCAGGCGGGCGGCGGCTACGGGCGGGGAATCCGCGAAAGGGCGCCGCGCAGCGCCCGGGCGCCGAGCGTGAAGCCGATCTGGGCCAGCTCCCCCGCGGCCTGGACGGCGGTCTCCACCAGCTCGGTTCCATGGGGCCCCCGCGACGGGCCGCTGCGCCGCGGCGCGGGCTCCGTGCGCGCGCGCCGGGTCGCGGCTGACGGACGCACCGCCGTCGGGCGGCCTGCGGCGTCGGGTCCCCCGGCGGCGGCCGGACGCGGCCTACGACGGGGAGCGCCGGGGTCGGCCGCTCCGGCGGGCTTGGCCGCGGGAGGGCGGGCCTTCGGCGGCGCCTTGGCGGCGGGAGGCGAGCGGCGCGCGGCCGAGCGGCGGGCGCTGGCCCGCTGCGGCCTGGTGGCGGGGAGGCTGGAGAGGACGTCTCTGCGCGCGCGATCGTCGTCTCGAGCCGGCATCGAATACATCATCGCGCACCGGGGCTGGAGATGCCTCCCCCCTCGAGGTGACGCCCGGGCGCCACGCCGAGGCTCAGGCCGTGCCTCGCACACCGAAACTTGAAACGACGGCCCGCGTTTCACGTAGTAGCTCTAGGGCGCTGGGCGGCTGACGAGCCGGGGAAGGAAAACCCCGGTAAATGCAGGGAATCGCCGCTTGACTTCAGAAAATATAGCGCCTAACATAGAGAACGTATGTTTGAGTCGGGCTAGCCTGGCGTACGCCTGGATGTAGCCGCTCGCAGCACAGTGAAAGGACCGGGTCGGGTGCCGTCTCCCCCACCGGCTCGGAGAAAGAAACGGAACCACGTATGTCTGTCACGGAACTTCAGGAACTCGAAGAGGTCAAGGGCCTGATGGTCAAGGGCCAGCAGCTAGGCGTGCTGACCCACGCCGAGGTCGACGACGCCGTCTCCGAGCTCGACGTCGACGAGAGCGACGTCGAGGAGCTCAAGCACTACCTCGAGCGCTCGGAGATCGAGCTGGTCGAGGAGGTCGATCCGGCCATCGCCGCCGCCGAGGTGGAGCGCGCGCCCGACAAGCGCGGCCGCCGGCGGCCCAAGGCGACGCTCGATCTCAAGCCCGACATGACCACCGACTCGCTGCAGCTGTTCCTCAAGGACATCGGGAAGGTGCGCCTGCTCACTGCCCAGGAGGAGGTCGACCTGGCCAAGCGCATCGAGCGGGGCGATCTGGACGCCAAGCAGAAGATGGTCGAGTCCAACCTGCGGCTGGTGGTCTCCATCGCCAAGAACTACCGTAATCAGGGGCTGCCCTTCCTGGACCTGATCCAGGAGGGCACGCTGGGCCTGGTCCGCGCGGCCGAGAAGTTCGACTACCGCAAGGGATTCAAGTTCTCGACCTACGCGACGTGGTGGATCCGCCAGGCGATCGCCCGCGCCCTGGCCGACAAGGCCAGGACGATCCGCATCCCGGTGCACGTGGTGGAGAAGCTCAACAAGATCGGCCGCGCCGAGCGCAAGCTCGTCACCGAGCTCGGTCGTGAGCCCACCCCCGAGGAGATCGCCGACGTCACCGGGATCGAGCCCGAGGAGGTTGACTCGATCAAGCGCTCGGCCCAGGCCCCGGTGTCGCTGGAGAAGCCGGTCGGCGATGAGGAGGAGTCCGAGTTTGGCCAGTTCATCGCCGATGAGCGGGCGGAGTCGCCCTACGAGCGTGCGGCGGAGATCCTGACCAAGGAGGCGCTGCGCGAGGCGCTGGAGAATCTCTCCTACCGCGAGCGGCGCGTGCTCGAGCTGCGCTACGGACTGGGCGGCGAGCACCCCCGCACGCTCGACGAGGTGGGGCGCACCTTCAACGTCACCCGCGAGCGCATCCGCCAGATCGAGAACCAGTCGCTCAAGAAGCTGCAGTCGCTGGCCGAGGCCCAGAAGCTGCGCGACGTCGCCTGAGCCGCGCGGGCCTCGCCGGCCGCCCGGCCGTGTTCCCGTACTTCAGTTCGTAAAGCATTGCGCTAGGCTTAACCAATCGTGTCCGCCAGCGCCAATCGCTCCTGTCCGGTGTGCCGCACCGCGGAGATCGTCTGCTCGAAGTGGACGATGCTGGTCATCCGCGATCTCGCCGAGGGCCACTCGCGCTTCTGCGAGCTCGAGCGTTCGCTCGCCGGCATCAGCCCTCGCACCCTCTCGCTGCGGCTGAGGGCGCTGGAGGAGGAGGGGATCGTCGCCCGCAGGACGTTCCCCGAGGTCCCCCCGCGGGTCGAGTACGCGCTGACCGAGAAGGGGCGCGCGCTGTTGCCGATCATCGAGGACATGCGCGAGTACGGCCGGCACTGGCTGCCCGAGGTCGAGGGCTGCGAGGACGCCGTGGTGGCGGCCCACGGCCACCCCGGCGAGCCAGCGACCGCCGCCGCCTAGCCTGCAAGCAGCGCTGCGCGGGGCAGGAGGCGCGCGCGCCGCGCCGAACCGCCGCCCATGCGAAACCGTTCCCTGCACGAGCGCCTCAGGGCGTTCTGCGAGCACGCCGCGTTTCAGCTGGAGTCGGAAGCCGCGGCGGTGGACGATCTTCCGTTCGAGGTGGTCGCCCAGCCCGGAGCGCGCACGCCGCTGTACTGCTACCGGCCGCTGACTGGGGAGTTCATCCGCGAGCGCGCGGATCTCCTGGAGCAGCTGCCGGCATATTCGTCCGCGGCGGACGCCCTGGTCGGCCTGGTCGGCGTCGACGAGTTCCTGCGCCTCCGCGGCGAGGCGCCGGTGCCGGAGGATCCCGCCGGGCTCGCACACGCCGCGCTGCGGGCGTTCCTGTCCGCCATGTACGTCGAAAGCACGGACTTCGAGTTCTCGCCCCGGCGCTTCGAGCGGGTCTACGATCAGCTCGAGGCCGCGGTCTACCAGCGCCGCTCGCTGACCGCGGTGATCGCGCCGATTCACGGCCTCTCACTGGTCAGCCCCGAGGTCCCGCTGGACGAGCACATGTCTCTGGTGCGCGGCGACAGCCTCGACGACGTGCCTCCCGAGGCGGTGTGGTCGGGCCCGGGAGGGGGGGACGGGCCCAATGCCCTGGCGCTGCTCACGCTGGAGGACGCGGGGAGCGAGGAGCGGGCGCTGGCGCTCGCGGGTGATCGCTTCTCCCGGCTGCTCACCGCGCTGCGCCTCGCCGACGCCGGGGTCTTCGCGCTCGGCCCCAGCGCGTGGCTGCGCTCGGACGCCGGGGCGTGGCGGGTGCTGGCGCTGCCCGGTGCCCGGGCCCCGGTCGCGGTGCCCGAGCGCTACGGGGTGGCGGCCGAGGAGGAGGACGAGCTGCGCGGCTTCTGCAACCTCGTCGGTCGGCGGGTGGGGCAGGCCAGCGCCGAGCTGGCCTGGGCGCTCAATCGGTTCGAGGCCGGATGCGAGCGGTCTGACCCCGCGCAGGCGCTGACCGACCATCTCCTGGCGCTGCGAGCCCTGCTCGAGCCCGAGGGCCCCGGAAGCGGGCGGATGGCTCAGCGGCTGGCGGCCATATGCGCCGTCCCCGAGGAACGGTCGGCGCTGGCCGAGCGGGCGGCGCACGCCGTCTCCCTCGAACGCGCGGTGATCGCGGGCCTGCCGCCGGCCGAGCCCGACGCCGAGGGCCTGGTCGACGAGATCGCGGACCATCTGCGCTCGCTGGTGCGCGACGTGCTGTGCGGCCACCTGGACGCCGACCTGGTCAGCGTGGCCGACAGGCTCCTGGCCGAGGCGATCACCGGTGAGACCGAGCCGGTGGATGGCACGGACGAGCCGGGGGAAGCCCGGGTCGAGCCGGTGGGCGACACGCCCGAACCGGTGCTGGCGAGCCGGCCCGGCTAGGCGGCGAGCTCGTCGAACAGCCGCCCGCGCTCCTGCTCGGAGGCGAACAGGAAGCGCTGGATGCGGCGCAGCCCGCGGATGTCGTGCACGTCCTCGTCGAGGTAGGGCACCTCGACGATCCGGTCATCGTCGAGCATCCCCGCGAGCCGCTCGATGTTGGTCTGGTCGCGACGGGCCAGCACCTGGTAGTCGCGGAAGTTGTCGGCCACCTTGCGGGCCAGCGACTCGCCCAGCTGCCCAGCGAGCTCCTCGGCCACCGCGTCGGGGTCTCCCTCGGCCTCCCGGTGGTGGACGCGGTTCACGATGATGCCGCCGAACGGCATCCGCGCCGCCTTGAGCTTGCGCCAGAAGAAGATCGCCTCGTCGATCGGCTCGCGCTCGGGCGAGGTGACCAGGAGGAACACGGTGCCGGGATCGGCGAGCAGCCGGTTGACGGCGGTGGCGCGCTCTCGGAAGCCGGCGATCAGCCCGGAGAGCGAGCGGAAGAACACCGAGACGTCCTCGAGCAGGTCCACGCCGGTGACCCGCCGCAGGACGCTGAACACCATCCCGGTCCCTCGGCCGACCACCCGCGTGGCGAAGCCGGTCGGGCGCAGGAACATCTTCAGCGCGCGGCCCTCGAGGAAGCGGGTCAGCCGGTCCGGCGCGTCCAGGAAGTCGAGGGCGTTCCGCGACGGCGGCGTGTCGAGGACCAGCAGGTCGAACCCGTCCTCCCGGTGGAGGTCGTAGAGCTTGGACATCGCGGTGTACTCCTGGGAGCCCGCCACCGCGTTCGACAGCTGCTGGTAGATGCGGTTGGCCAAGATCTCGTCCCGGGTCGAGGTGTCGGGCGCCAGCCGCTCTATGACCTCGTCGAAGGTGCGCTTGGCGTCGAGCATCATCGCCCACAGCTCGCCTTTCATCTCGACGCCGGTGGCGGCGAAGCGCGCCGGGTCGACCGGCCGCGGCTCGTTGCCCAGCGTCTCGAGGCCGAGCGCGTTGGCCAGGCGCCGGGCGGGGTCGATCGTGACCACCGCCACCCGCGCGCCCTCGGCGGCCATCCCCATCGCCACGGCGGCGGCGGTCGTGGTCTTGCCTACGCCGCCCGACCCGCCGCAGATGCACACCCGCTTGTCGCGCAGCGCGTCCCCGACGTTCATTGGCTGAGCGTAGTCGCGGACGAGGGCGGGCGGCGGCGACCAGGGGGAAGGAATCGCGGGCGGTCTTACGAATAGTGGCGCGTATGGAAGTCGCCAACGCGCATGGGAGCCAATCCGTGACCGCCAATCGGGCCGAGGTCATCGCATTCGCCAACCAGAAGGGTGGCGTCGCCAAAACGACCACCACCCTCAACGTAGCCGTCGCCTTCGCCGAGCGGGGACATCGCGTCCTCTGCATCGACATGGACCCCCAGGGCAACCTGACGATGTCGCAGGGGATCGATCCGGACACGGTCGACAAGTCGATGTACGACGTGCTCGTGCATCACATCTCCATCCGCGAGGTGATCCGCAAGCGTGAGGTCGATGTCGCCTGTGCGTCGATCGACCTGGCCGGGGCGGAGATCGCCATGTCGACGCAGATCGGCCGGGAGCGCTCGCTGGAGAAGGCGATCGCCCCGATCCTCGAGGACTACGACTTCATGTGCATCGACACCCCTCCGAGCCTGGGGCTGTTGACCATCAACGCCCTGACGGCGGCGACCAAGGTAATCGTCCCCGTCCAATGCGAGTATCTGTCGATGCGCGGGCTGATCCAGCTGCAGAACACTCTCGCCATGATCCGGGAAAACCTCAACCCCGACATCGAGATAGAGGGCATCCTGCCGACGCTGGTGGACACGCGCACGGTCCACGCCAAGGAGGCGATCGAGATCCTCGAGGAGAACTTCGGCGACCGGGTGTTCGCGTCTCGCATTCGCAAGACCGTCCGGTTCGCCGAGGCACCGGTGAAGGGCATGTCGGTGCTCAAGTACGATCCCGAGGGGACGGCCGCCCACGCATACCGCCAGCTGGCGGAGGAGGTTCTCGAGAATGGGAAGCGGTAAGCGAGCCAGCATGCGTGAGGGCCCTCTGGCCGCCCTCTTCCGCCGCACCGAGGAGGAGGGGCAGCAGGACCGGCCGACCGAGGACCCCGCCGTCGGCCAGACCCCGGCGCCGCCGCGCCGGGAAGAGCCGCCCGTCCGCCAGCCCGAGCCGGCCGCCGAGCCGTCCGTTCCCTCACCGCGTGAGCGGCTGCGTCACGCCTTCTCGTCGGCGATCCCCGAGAACATCCTCGAGCGGCCCCCGGCGCCCGAGCCGGCGCCGATGCGCGACAGCCGCTCAGCGGTGTCGGCCCTGGAGGACGACGCCTATCCGGCGTCGCACCCGGTCGGCCTTCCCCTCCTGCGCGTGGTCGGTGTCGGCGGCGCCGGGGTGAATGCGGTCAACCGCATGGTCGAGGCCGAGCTCGAGGGCGTCGAGTTCCTGGCCATCAACACCGACCTGCAGTCGCTCGCCCAGTCGGCCGCCCACGCCACGCTGCACATCGGCGCCGACGTCACCCGCGGCCTCGGCTCGGGATCCAACCCGGACCTGGGCCGTCAGGCGGCGATGGACGAGTACGACCGGATCAAGTCCCTGCTCAAGGGGGCCGACATGGTCTTTGTGGCCGCCGGCGCGGGCGGCGGGACCGGGACGGGCGCGGCTCCCGTGGTGGCCAGGATCGCGCGCGAGCTGGGGGCGCTGACCGTGGGCATCGTGACCAAGCCGTTCGGCTTCGAGGGCGCCCGCCGCCGCGACCAGGCCGAGTCCGGGATCGAGGAGCTCGCCGGTGACGTGGACACCCTGATCGTGGTGCCGAACAACCGCCTGCTCTCGGTGCTCGACAAGAACACCTCGATGGTCCACGCGTTCAAGGTGGCCGACGACGTGCTGCGCCAGGGCGTGCAGGGCATCTCCGACCTGGTGACCCTGCCCGGGCTGATCAACCTCGACTTCGCCGACGTGCGGACCATCATGCAGGACGCAGGGAACGCGCTGCTGGGAATCGGGATGGGCACCGGCGAGCGCCGGGCGATCGACGCCGCCGAGCAGGCCGTGGCGTCGCCTCTGCTGGAGACCAGCATGGAGGGGGCGCGGTCCATCCTCCTGTCAATCACCGGCGGGCGCGACCTGTCGCTGTGGGAGGTCAACGAAGCGGCCAAGGCGGTCGCCGAGGCCGCCCACCCGGACGCGAACATCATCTTCGGGGCGATGGTCGACGAGAGGCTGGACGACCCGGTCTGGGTGACGGTGGTCGCCACCGGTTACGGCGACGGCGCCAGGCGGCGCCGGCTCGAGGAGCCGGCCGGCGAGCCCCGAGTGCTGCGGGCCCGCGACGGTGACGGCGCCCGCTCCGAGCGCGATCGGCCCCGCGGCCCGGGTTACGACCGGGAGCCCGCCCGACGCGCCGCGCACCCGGCGCCCCGGCGCCGCAGCCTCGGCGTCGAGGAGCTCGACGTGCCCGAGTTCATTCCCCGGGGCTAGGCCACCATGCCGGCCCGCGGCGTCGTCGCCGCCGGCCATCCCCGCACCGCCGAGGCGGGCGCCGACGCCCTGCGCGCCGGGGGGAACGCGGTGGACGCGGCGGTGGCGGCGATGCTCGCCTCGCTGGTCACCGAGCCCGGCCTGACCGGCCTGGGCGGCGGCGGCTACATGCTGGTCGCCCAGCCCGGCGGCACCGCCACGCTGCTCGACTTCTTCGTCGAGGCGCCCGGCCGCGGCGCCGACCCGTCTCGCCGCGAGGAGCTGGTCCCCATACCGGTGACCTTCGGCGACGTCACCCAGGTGTTCAACGCCGGCCCGGCGTCGGTGGGCACCTACGGCGTCCCCGCCGGCGTGTTCGAGGCGGCGAGGCGCTTCGGCTCGCTCCCGCTGGCCGACCTGGCCGCTCCCGCCGCCGCCATGGCGCGCGACGGGGTGGTCCTCAACGCCGAGCAGGCCTACGTGGTCGCCCTGCTGGGTCAGATCGTCACCTCGACGCCCGAGTGCGCGGCCATCTACGCGCCCGAGGGCCGTCTGCTGGAGGCGGGCGAGGTGATCCGCCAGCCGGAACTGGGGGACATCCTGGAGCGGCTCGGACGCGAGGGGGCCGAGCCGTTCTACCGCGGGGACATCGCCGCGGCGGTGGTGGACTGGCTCGGTCCCCGCGGGGCCATGCTCACCGCCCGGGACCTGGCCGAGTACCGCGCCATCCCGCGCGAGCCGCTGCGGGCGCCCTACCGCGACCGCGAGGTCCTGACCAACCCTCCGCCGTCCGCCGGCGGGATCCTGATCGCCCACGCCCTCGACCTGCTGGAGGCGACGCGTGGGAGCCCGACGCCCTCCCAGCTGGTGGCCGCCATGGCGGCGGCTCAGGAGGAGCGGACGCCCGAGTTCCTGGAGGGCCTGGCCGAGGAGGGCTTCGCGGAGCGCTTCGCGGGCCGGCGTCCCGGCTCCACCACGCACATCTCGGTGATCGACGCCGAGGCCCGCGGCTGCGCGGTCACGTGCTCCAACGGAGAGGGTGCGGGCATCGTGGTGCCCGGGACCGGCATCCATCTCAACAACATGCTGGGCGAGCAGGACCTCAACCCGCTCGGCTTCCATCGCCATCCGCCGGGACGCCGCATGCCGAGCATGATGAGCCCGACGGTGACGATGGCCGCTAGCGCCCCCGAGCTGGTCCTGGGCAGCGGCGGCTCCAACCGGATCCGCTCCGCCATCCTCCAGACCCTGGTGGCGGTCGTGGACGGCGGCCTCGACGTGGCCGACGGGGTCCGCTCGCCCCGCCTGCACTTCGAGGACGGCGTGCTCTACGCCGAGCCGGGCGCGAACCTCGCCGGCCTGGAGGACGCCGGGCATGCGATCTCGCGCTTCCGCGAGCTCAACCTGTTCTTCGGCGGCGTCCACGCCGTGCGGCGCGACCCGGTCACCGGCGCGCTGGCCGGCGGCGGCGACCCCCGACGCGGGGGCTCGGTGGTGGTCGCCTGAGCCGCCGCCCCCTCGTCGTGATAGCGGTCGCCGCCTGCCTGGCCGCCGGGTGCGGAGCGCGCGCCCCCGACCTGCTGCTCGTGCAGCGCGGCGGCTCGGTGCCGGGCGCCCGGCTGACGCTGGAGATCTCCGACGACGGAACGGTCCGCTGCAACCGCGGCGCGCCGCGGCGCATGGCCGACCAGCAGGTGCTCAATGCCCGGGCCCTGGCGCGGGACCTGGAGCGCCCGGCCTCCCTGCACGTCTCGCTTCCGCCCGGACGCAACAGCGTCCTCTCCTACCGCGTCCGGCTGGCGGACGGCGCGGTCTCGTTCACCGACACCTCGCCGCGGCTGACGCCGCCGCTGCTGCGGCTGCAGGCGCTCACGCGATCCGTGGCCACGCGCACCTGCGGCCTGCCCCGCTGAGCCGTCAGCCGAAGCGGACCTTGCCGTTGGACCGCGCGCGGGTCTGCGCGCGCTCGATGAATTTCAGACGCCGCTCAGCGGCCCGGAACAGCCTGGTCACCAGCCGCAGCCGGGCGTTCTCGGAGCGCAGATCGAGCAGCCCCTGCTTGGCCTCGAGCCCGAAGTCCACCGTGGCCGCCATCTCGTAGGCGCCCATCGCCGCCAGCCTCTCCTGGTCGGGCCGGTCGTCCGTGGCCTGCTCGACCAGGTCGGCGTATATGTCGCGCGCCTCCTCCAGCGCTGCCTGGTCGGGCTCCTCCGGCTTCTCGTCGAGGAACTCGACCTCGCCGGCCGGATACGCCAGCTCCGCCTGGCGCTCGACGATCCGAAACGGCCGGGTGCCCCGGGTGAGGATGTTCATCCGCCCGTCCTCGGTCCGGTCCAGCACCTCGGAGATCTCGCAGGCGCAGCCGATCGGTCGCAACCCCTCGTCCGAGAGCCAGACGATCCCGAATTCCGACTCTCGCTCCAGGCACTCGCCGATCATCGTCTTGTAACGAGGCTCGAAGATGTGGAGCGGGACCAGCTCGGTGGGCAACGCGACGATCCCGATCGGAAACAGGGGGAAGTCGCGCCGTCGCTCGGGCACGCTCCAAGTCTATGCCGCCCCGGCGAGGTGCAGGCGGCGGCGATCCGGGTACAGGCGGAGCCGATGGCGGCGATCTCGTCGGTGGCGGTCCTGGGCACCGGGATCATGGGCGCACCGATGGCGCGCAACCTCCGCGCGGCCGGGCTCGATGTGCGGGCCTGGAACCGCACGCCGGAGAAGGCGCAGGCCCTCGGCGACGCGGGGGTCGAGGTCGCCGAGCGCCCCGTCGACGCGGTGGTGGGAGCCGACGGCGTGGTCACGATGCTGGCCGACGGTGCGGCGGTCGAACGGGTCATGACCGACGATGGGGCGCTCGCCGCCATGGACGACGAGGCGGTGTGGATCCAGACCAGCACGGTCGGCGTCAGCGCGCAGGCGCGGCTCGCCGAGGCGGCCGCGGAGCGCGGCACCGCGTTCGTGGACGCCCCGGTGCTGGGCACCCGTCAGCCCGCTGAGGCGGGCGAGCTGATCGTCCTCGCCGCCGGAGAGGAGCGGCTGCGCGACCGCTGCCGGCCGGTCTTCGACGCCATCGGCAGCCAGACCCGCTGGCTGGGCGACGTCGGCTCGGCCACACGCTTCAAGCTGGTGCTCAACGGCTGGATCGTGGGCCTGGTCGAGACGCTGGCCGAGACGCTCGGACTGGCGCGGGCGCTGCACATCGAGCCACAGGCCTTCCTGTCCGCCATCGAGGGCGGCCCGCTCGACTGCGCCTACGCCCAGACCAAGGGCGCGGCGATGGCGGACGAGAGCTTCGAGCCGCCGGCGTTCCCGCTGCGGCTGGCGGCCAAGGATGCCCGCCTGGTCCTGGAGGCCGCGCGGGAGGCCGGGCTGACCCTTCCGCTGATGCGCGCCACCTGCTCGCAGTTCGAGCGCTCGATCGAGCAGGGGCACGGCGACGAGGACATGGCCGCCGCTTACTGGGCCAGCCGCCAGCGGTGATCGGCTCTAGCACCGTTTAGCGCCCGGGCCGCCGCCCGGCCGCGCCGGGTATAAGAGGCGACAGTGCCGGTCACCTGGACGAATTGGGCGCGCCAGCAGCGCTGCGCGCCGGAGGCGCTGGAGCGCCCGCGCGGGGAGCCGGAGGTGGCGGCGGCGGTCGTCCGGGCGCGCGAGCGCGGCCTCCCGGTCCGCGCGGTCGGCAGCGGCCACTCGTTCACCGACATCGCGTGCACCGACGGGGTGATGCTCGACATGTCGGGAATGGACCGCGTGCTCGACCACGACGCGACCAGCGGCCTGGTCCGTGTCCAGGCCGGCATCTCGATCAACGCCCTGGGCCGGGCGCTGGAGGCGCGCGGGCTGGCGCTCGAGAACCAGGGCGACATCGACCGCCAGACGGTGGCCGGGGCCATTGCCACCGCCACCCATGGCACCGGCGTGCGGTTCGCGAACCTCTCGGCGGCGATCGAGGCGGTCCGGATGGTCAGCGCCGAGGGCGACCCGATCGAGGTCTCGCGGGAGTCCGAGCCCGAGACGCTGCTGGCCTGCCGGGTGGGACTCGGCGCCCTGGGCATCATCACCGAGCTGACGGTGCGGGCGGTGCCGCTCTACACCCTGCGGCGCGTCGACGACCCGCGGCCCCTGCGCGAGACCCTGCGCCGGGTGGACGAGCTGGTGGACGGCAGCCAGCACTTCGAGCTGTGGGTGTTCCCCTACTCCGACGTCGCCCTGACCCGGACCTGCGAGCGCATCGACGGGCCGCCGCGACCGGGCGACGAGCGCAGCGTCTGGCTCCAGGAGGTCGTGCTCGAGAACGCCGCGCTGGAGGCGGCCTGTCGGCTCGGCAGGGCCGCGCCGCCGCTGGTCGCGCGCCTCAACCGGGCGATCCCGCGGCTGGCCTCGCGCTCGACCAAGGTCGGCCGCAGCTGGCGGGTCTACGCCAGCCGGCGCAGCGTCCGCTTCACCGAGATGGAGTACGCCATCCCCCGCGAGCACGGGCGCGAGGCGCTCGAGCGCGTGCTCGAGCTGGTCCAGCGCCGGCGCCTGGTGGTCAACTTCCCGGTCGAGTTCCGCTTCTCCGCCGGCGACGACGCCTTCCTGTCCACCGCGCACGGGCGCGACACCTGCTACATCGCCGTCCACCAGTTCCGCGGCATGGAGTACGAGACCTACTTCCGGGCGGTCGAGCGGATCATGGACGACTACGGCGGCCGCCCGCACTGGGGCAAGCGCCACTACCAGAGCGCGGCCACGCTGGCCCCCCGCTACCCGGCCTGGGAGCGCTTCCAGGCCGTCCGCGCCCGCCTGGACCCCGACGGCCTGTTCGCCAACGACTACACCCGCCGGGTCCTGGGCCCGGCGGTGGCGCCGGTGGCGGCCTAGCTACAGGAAGGTCTTCTCCTCCCCGCGGTACGTGGGAACCTCGTCGACGATCCGCCCATCCCGGACGAGGTGGAGCCGGTCGAAGCGCTCGCACAGCTCGCCGGCCTTGGCGTGGCGCAGGTATACGCGGTCGCCGATGCGCAGGCGCCCGGCCGGGTCGCCCAGCACGGGCGTCTGGACCTCGCCGGCGCCCTCCAGCCCGTCCAGCCGCAGTCCCTGGGGCAGGTAGGGGCGGGGGAGCCGGTCGCCTCCCTTGGGGCCGGAGGCGTGGTAGCCGCCCCCCAGGAGTGTCGCCACCCCCGGGCCGGGGCGGCGGACCACCGGCAGGGCGAACATCGCCGCCGGCTGAAGCCGGAATGCCGTGTAGTGGTCGAACAGCCCGGGGGCGTAGAAGCCGGAGCCGACGGTTACCTCGGTGACGACCGGCTCGCGGGCGGTGAGGTGGAGGCTGCCGGTTCCGCCGCCGTTGACCAGTTCGAGCGGCGCCACCGTTCGCACCGCATCCACGACGGCGGCTCGCCGCCTGGCGATCTCGCGAGCCGACGCTCGCTGCATCCGACGGACCACAGGGCCCTTCCACCTCGGGCCCGGGGGGTCGTCGCCGAACCCGGCGATGTGGCCCTCGTAGCCCATCAGGCCCGCGAGCTCGAACCCCGGTCGCCGCATCACCTCCCGCGCCAGCTCGGCCGCCTGGTCGGGGGTGCGGATCGGCGAGCGCTTGGGCCCGATCTTCAGCCGACCGCCGACGAGCCAGAACCCGACGTCGAGCTCGATGCACACCCGGACGGGGCGCCGGCCGCGTCCGGCGGCGCGGTCAATGAGGTCGAGGTGCTCGGTGCTATCGATCATGACGATCGGCGGGCGCTCGCCCTCGAGGCGGCCGAGGCGGCGCAGCGCCTCCCGATCGGTCGTGGGATAGGCGAGCAGCAGGTCGTCGAAGCCCTGGTCGTGGAGCCACAGCGACTCGGCCAGGGTGAAGGTCATCAGCCCCCGGAACCCGTCGCGCTCGAGGATCGAGGTCAGTAGCGGCCGGCAGCGCAGCGACTTGCTGGCCACCCGCAGCGCCTTGCCGCGCCGACGCGATACCAGGGTGTGGCCGTTGCGCCACATCGCGTCGAGGTCCACCAGGGCGAAGG